>JAHHTV010000138.1 GCA_020024395.1 Anaerotignum sp.
CATCTAATGTAGCTGGCACAGTTCTTGCAAAAGCTGTACCAATTTGTATTTTTAGTTCGTCAGCAGTTCTTTCCCCAATCAACACATTGTGTTTTTTTCGCATATATCGAATGATGGCATCATCAAAATTATCTCCTGCCATTTTCAAAGAATGACTTACCACTGTACCACCCAATGAAATCACAGCAATATCTGTTGTACCACCCCCAATATCAACAACCATACTTCCGCAAGCTCTTGAAATATCAATCCCAGCACCAATCGCTGCCGCAATGGGTTCTTCAATGATATGTACCCTTCTTGCTCCTGCATCTCTGGTTGCGTCCTCCACAGCACGTTTTTCTACTTCTGTCACACTGCTTGGCACACAAACAGCAATCGTAGGTTTTACAAAAGAGCGTTTTCCCATTGCCTTTTCTATAAAATACTGCAACATTTTTTCCGTCATTTCATAATTAGAAATGACACCTTCTCTTAAAGGACGAATTGCCACAATGTTGCCAGGTGTTCTGCCCAGCATTCTTCTTGCTTCTTCGCCAACTGCCAGTATGGAATTGTTATCTTTGTCTATCGCAACCACAGAAGGCTCTTGTATCACAATACCCTGCCCCTTAATATAAATCAAAACGGTTGCTGTCCCCAAGTCAATTCCGATATTTTCACCAAAACCCATAAAGTCCAACATATCGTATCTCCTTTGTTCATCTCATCTCTTTTTTCAGTATAACGAAAACGACACCACTTGAAAAGCCATTTTCGCAAAAATTCTCGTTTTTCCTGTAATTTACACCATTTTTTGTTGTAATATTTCCATTGCTTTTTGTAATTGTATATCCTGCTGTTTGGGTATTTCTTTTTGTCCTTGATATTCTTTTAACTGTTCCACATAAATATCCGGCTCAATCCCCACACCATGAATGGAAGTTCCGTTTGGTGTATAATACTTTTGAATGGTAACATTCAAACCAGAACCATCTGGCAGTGTAAACAACCGTTGTACCAAACCTTTACCGAATGTTGTGGTACCAATCAATTCTCCCCTGCCCGTATCTTGAATGGCACCTGCCAATATTTCTGACGCACTTGCACTATGTGCATTCACAAGCACCACCAATGGAACATCTGTGTATTTTGAATCACAAGTAGTATCCTCTCGATGTCCATTTTTATCCATCGTATATACCATCGTACCTTCTGGCAACAATTCATCACCGATTTTATGTGCTGCCAAAACCAAACCGCCTGTATTTTCTCGTAAATCCAATATCAATCCTTTCATACCATCTGTTTTGAGTGCATTCAAAGCCTTTTCAAATTGCTCATATGTGTTTTCTCTGAAATTGGATATGGAAATATAGCCCATTTGATTTTCCAGCATTTCATATTCCACAGTATGCACTTGTATATCGGCTCTTGTGACAGTTATCGTTTTCATATCATTTACACTTTTTCGATATATCCCCAATGTAACATCTGTACCAACTTTCCCTTTTACTTTTGCTGAAACATCTACCCCAGACATCCCTTTGATATCTTCGCCATCCACTTCTATAATTTTATCATCAATTTGTATGCCTGCTGCTTCTGCTGGACTGCCTTTTGTGACATCGCTAATGGTAATATAGCCGTCGTCTGTGGCATAAATGCCAACACCAATCCCCACAAAATGCCCACTATTTGTTTCCATTTGTTGTTTCAAGCTATCTTCTGGTAAATAATATGTATATGGGTCGCCAACCCCTGCCACCAAACCAGCATACATCATTTCTTTTGTCACATCATCATCATACTTCTCTACATAATAATCTTCCAAATATGTTTCCAGTAGTTGTAGCTTTACATATTCTCCTGAAAATGGCGGGAGTTGGTGCATTTGTATCATCATATGTTTGCCACCATATAACACCGCCATCAAAACACAAGCTGCCCCAAATCCTTTCCAAAAATCTTTTTTTTGCAATCTCATCGCCTCGCTGTTTGTTCATATTGTTTATGCATATGAAAAAATATTTGCAATTATAAGCTGTTTTTTCAAAATACAAAACCCCTGACAAACGACATCTGACAGCAGATTTGCCGATACTGTCGTTTGCAGGGATTGTTCTTTGTTACACTTGTAAATGTTTGCGGATAGATGTTACACTACCAATTACACCCAACAACACGCCGGACAACAACGCTGCAGGTATCAAGAATATATACACATCTCCTGTTTGTCTAAAATGAATAAAGTTTTCAACAAATGGTACATAATTATAAAATACACTAACCACTTTGCTGTATATGGGTAATCCCAACAACGCAGGCACAATGGCACCCACCAAACCAATAATCACACCTTCTAAAATAAAAGGCCAACGAATAAACCAATCTGTTGCACCCACATACTTCATAATGTTAATTTCCACACGTCTGTTCACAACAGAGATACGAATGGTGTTTATGATAATCATAACGGATATCACACCCAGTATCAACATCACAAGCACACCAGATACTTGGAATACTTTGCTAATGCTAATCAGCACTTCTGACAAAGATTGTCCATATTGTACATTTTCAATGCCATCAATTTTTTCCAACGCATCCAACACTGGACTTTGTGACTCAATTTCATCCAATTCAATTTGGAATGAATGTGATAATGGATTGTTTGTATCATCTAAGCCAATGAAAATATCTTCATCTGCCCCCCATTGTTCTTTCAAATCTTCCAATGAATCTGCTGGCGAAACATACGTCACATTGGTAACGTGTTCAATTTGTTGAATTTCTGTTTTCATTGCTTCAATTTCATCACTGCTCATTTCACCTTGCAAAAATACGGAAATCCCAATAGAATCCTCCATCTGGTCTAGCATATATTGCAAATTGCTTACCACGCAGTAAGAAAAAGACATGATGGAAATACAGGCAGCCACGGCAACAATAGATGCCACCGTCATCAACAAATTTTTTTTCAGCCCGCTAAATCCTTCTTTTATAAAATATTTGATTGTACTAGGCCTCATCGTCATACCCACCTTTTTCTATATCTCTAATAATATGCCCTTTTTTCAGTGTTACAACACGTTTTTGCATTTCGTCTACAATTTCTCTTGCATGGGTCGCCATTACAATGGTTGTGCCTCTTTCGTTAATATCTTCCAACAAATCCATAATATCCCAAGCAGTATCGGGGTCTAAATTCCCTGTTGGTTCATCACAAATCAATATCGGCGGATTATTGACAATCGCTCTAGCCAGTGCAGTTCTTTGCTGTTCGCCACCAGAAAGCTGATTTGGATAACTTTTTGCTTTTTGGCTCAATCCCACCAAAGCCAATACCGCAGGTACATTTCTACGTATCACACGACTTGGTGCTTCAATCACACGCATAGCAAATGCCACATTTTCATATACCGTTTTGTTTGGTAACAAACGGAAATCCTGAAACACAACACCCAATTTTCTACGCAAATATGGTATTTGATTTTGATTTAATGTATTTGTTTTCACATCATTGATAATAATTTCCCCTTCTGTCGGGTCTAATTCTTTCAAAAGCAATTTTATCAATGTCGATTTCCCTGAACCGCTGGAACCCACCACAAACACAAAATCACCTTTTTTGATATGTAAATTCAATCCCTCAACACCTTTTGAGCCGTTGGGGTACATTTTTGTTACATTGGTCAGTTGAATCAAGATGTATCTCCCTTTCTTTTCAAAATGTGACGGAAAGTAGCATTTTCCGCCATAAATACCATACGATTATAGCACAAAACCCATATCGTAACAAGGAAAAAAAGTTTAAGAAATACGAAAGTTATTGAAAAATAAAAAAACCGCCTTTCCCAAAACAGAAAAGACGGTCTGATATTTAGTATGCAATTTTATCCATATACATCATGTATTTGCTCACCATCAATGTGATTTTGAATATAATGGCATCATCAACGTTTCTTAAATCCAAACCTGTCATTTTTTGCAATTTATCCAAACGATATACCAATGTATTTCTATGGATATACAGTTGACGGCTGGTTTCAGAAACATTCAAGTTGTTTTCAAAGAATTTATTGACAGTTGCCAATGTTTCATCATCAAAATCATCCATTGTCAAACCATGCAGCACTTCTTTGATAAACATTCTGCACAGTGGCAAAGGCAACTGATAAATCAAACGACCAATGCCCAGTTTTTCATAATTGACAATAAATTTATCTGTTTCAAATATTTTGCCAACTTCCAGAGCCATTTTTGCTTCTTTGTAGGAACGAGAAACATCTTTCAAATCTGTTACCACAGTACCGCTTGAAATATACACTCTGCTATTTGTTTCTGCATTCAATGTTTCCTCAATGGCTTTTGCAATGCGGTCAATTTCAT
>JAHHTV010000139.1 GCA_020024395.1 Anaerotignum sp.
AGTGTATAAAAGTATTTTAACAATTTGCATAAAATAAAAATGACAGTGCGTACAGAATACGTACTGTTGTTTTTTGCCATCATTGAAAAAATAAAGTATGTAGTGTGGGAAGAATTATAGTATTTCTGAATGCTTTCTTTGTTGTATGCTGTTGTAAGTATCAGTAAAAAATGGTATACTGTTGAAAAAAATTGAATTTTGTGACAAAAAAAGACAGAAAATGATTGAGAAATAAAGTAAAAATGTATGGTGGTTTTGATGTCAATAATATCCGTTTTTGCAATATGGGAGAGGGAACCGTTTTGCTATGTAAAGTCGGAGAGGTTGTATCATATTTTATACAAATGGGTGGCAAATCAATTATTTTGTGAACTGTGAAGAAAGTCATAAGCAACAAGGAAATACGGGAAGGAGATTATGGAACGTATGACACAACAAGAAGATTTATATATGACCCAAAAGCAAATCCCAAATACACTAATTATTGTAGATGACAGCGCATTAAACAGAGCAATATTGAATGAAATTTTTAAGGATACATACGAAATAGAAGAAGCTGAAAATGGTATGGAATGTTTGGAAAAAATTCTAGACCATAAAGAAGATATTTGTGCGGTTTTGTTGGATATTGTTATGCCTGTGATGGACGGTATGGAACTGCTGAAAATATTAAAAACACAACGTTTGACAGAACAAATTCCTGTATTTTTTATTACAGCAGAGGGAAGCGACAGGGTGATAAAAGAAGGATATGACATGGGTGTAATGGACATTATCAGTAAACCAGTTGTGCCATATGTTGTACAAAAACGAGTAAATTCTGTTGTTGAATTATTCCGTGCAAGACGACAATTAAATAATGTGGTAGAAGAACAACAAAATGAAATTGTATCACAAAAACAGAAAATTATTGAATTGAACTTTGGTATGATTGAAGCACTTTCAACAGCGATTGAGTTTCGAAATGGGGAGTCTGGTACGCACGTTTTACGTATTCATGACATTACAAAATATATGTTGACACATACCAAATTGGGGGCAGGTTTGACAGAAGAACAAGTTGAGCTAATTTCTTTGGCAGCGATTATGCATGATGTTGGAAAGATTGCAATTCCAGATGCTATATTGAACAAACCAGGAAAATTGACAACAGAAGAATATGAAATTATGAAGCTCCACACCATACAAGGAGCACAGTTATTGGAAAGTATTCCACAAATGAAAAACCACGAGGCATATCGTTATGCGTATGATATTGCAAGACATCATCATGAAAGATGGGACGGAAATGGTTATCCAGATGGCTTAAAAGGAGATGAGATTTCTATTTGGGCACAGATTGTTTCTGTGGCAGATGTGTATGATGCGTTGGTGAGTAAAAGAGTATATAAAGCTGCATTGAAAGAAGAAGAAGCATTACAAATGATAAAGGATGGAAAATGTGGGGTGTTTTCACCTGTTTTATTGGAATGTTTTTTCTCAATAGAGAAAGACTTGCGATTATTGTACCAGCATGAGGAAGGAAGATAAATTCTATGGATAAAGTGAAGCTAAAAGAAGTTGGAATTGACATAGATAGTGCATTGCAACGTTTTATGGGAAATGAAGCATTGATGGAAAAGTTTTTGTTGCGATTTGAAGAAGATAAGGCATATGCTGATTTGGTTGAGGCAGTGGCTGCACAAGATGCTGAAAAAGCAGTGATTGCTTCACATACATTGAAGGGTGTGAGTGGAAATCTGTCTATGACAGAGTTATATGCTTTGACAGCAGAACAAGTGCGGTTGCTAAGAGAAGATAAAACAAAAGAAGCATTTGATATGATGCCACAAATACAAGCGGTGTATGAGAAATTGGTGGAAGTAATCCGAGGGGAATAAAATGATAAAAGAAAAGATAAAAGAGATTTTTTCACAAATATATTTTACAGTGATTATACTCGTTGTGTTTGTGGTAATGTCTATTTTGTGTGTGTCTTCTTTACGTTTGGCAATGATGGACAATGCAAAACGTATGGGAACAGCACTTTCCCAAAGCTATTCCATAGAAGAAGAACTGAAAATGACAGCATATGAAACATTAATTGAGCAAGGTACGGATTTTATTGATGTTGTGTTGCAGGAAAATGAAGAACCAGAAAAATGGTTAAGAGAATATTTGATTAGTATTCGCAATATGGGTAGCGGCATTGCAGTAGAACCATATGTGGTTGTGGATAAACAAATTATTTTGGCAACACATGATGTGATAGATCATTATGATTATACACAAACAAGATGGTATCAAGATGCAATCAAGGCGGATGGAAAAATTATATATACAGATGTGTATAAAGACAAAATCACAGGCAAATCTATGATTACAATCGCAAAAAAATGTGAACACTCAAATGCGGTTATGGGATTTGATATTTTTCCTGAAAATTTTGCTGTGGTGGATAATGCACAGCTATTGCCAGCAAAAAGTTATTATTTCTTATGTGACTCCAAGAAAAATCTGTTGTATTACAAAACAGATTTGGAAGTTGACGAAGAACAATTACAAGAATATGTAAATGAATTAACGACACAAATTTCAGAAGGCAGAATGGATTATGCAGATAGTTATGTGTATAATCCAGAACAAGAAAAACGAGCCGTATATTACAATACAGCAGATAATGGCTGGATGTCTATTGTAACGATACCATATCATTGGTTGATACAAGATTTATACACGATTGCATTTAGTTATATTATGATATTTATTATTTTTCTGTTGATTGCAGTTTTGATGAGTATCAAACAAATGATAATGAACCGTGATATGATAAAGACGAATGAAACCATTCGGATATTAGGCAATTCATATTATGCAATTTATCGGATTGATTTTATCAATGGAAGATATGAAATCATTAAAACATCAGATTATGTGAGGGAATATTTAGAAAATACAGGAAATTATGATGATTTGTTGCGTGTGGTTGCAGATTTGATTGAGCCAACAACATATCAACAATTTTCAGAAAGTTTCTCTATGGAAAATATTCGTAAATTGGTTTCTGAAAAAGTGGGAGATTATGGTGGTACAATATTGAGAAAATTCAATGGGTCTTACAAATGGGTAGATGCAAGATTGCTTTTTGATGAGTCATTGAGTACAAAAGAAGCGGTGCTTTGTTTTCGAGATATGAATGAAGAAAAACAACAGCAATTACAACAAATGAATTTGTTGAAAACATCACTAGAAAGTGCAAGACAAAGTGAGGAATCCAGAAATCGTTTCTTTTTCCGTATGTCGCACGATATGAGAACGCCATTGAATGCGATTGTTGGTCTTTCGGAATTGGCACAAAATCATCTGCATAATCCAGAAAAAATAGAAGAATATTTATCGAAAATCAATATCTCCAGTAAACAGTTGATGGATTTAATCAATGATATTTTGGAAATTTCTCGTTTGGAACATGGCAATATTACACTAGAAGAAAGTGTGTTTTGTTTGAAAAACTGTATCATGAACAGTGCAAAATTGTTCTATGACCAAGCGGAACGAGAATGTAAAAACTTTATTGTGGATTTGGATTTGGAAGATAAGCAAATTATAGGTGATGATACTCGTTTGATACAAATTATTAACAATTTGCTTTCCAATGCATTTAAGTTTACAGAAAAAGGCGATGCCATCGAGTTGTCTGTCAAAGAAGTGGAGTATGGAGAATATACAAAATATCAGTTGCGTGTGTTAGATACAGGTTGTGGCATGACACCAGAATTTTTGGAAAAAATATTTGAGCCATATGAAAGAGAAACATTCCATGCCAAAAATGTACAAGGCACTGGATTGGGTATGCCGATTGTCAAAAATTTGGTTTCTTTGATGGGCGGACAGATTTCGATAGAAAGTGCGGTAAACAAAGGAACAACTTGTACCATTATATTGCCTTTTGAAACCATTATGGAAGAAGCAGCACAAGAAGAAGAAGCATATGTCAATCAAGGTACTTTGACAGGTAAAAAAATATTATTGGTAGAAGATAATGAAATCAATATGGAAATTGCTGCGGAAATATTAGAAATGAATGGTATGCAAGTGACACAAGCATGGAATGGTTTGGAAGCGGTAGAAGAATTTGAAAAATCAGAACCATATTATTTTGATGCGGTGTTGATGGATATGCAAATGCCGAAAATGAATGGCTGTGAAGCAACAAAAGCGATACGAAAAATGAAAAGACCTGATGCGAAAACCATTCCCATTATTGCAGTGACAGCAAATGCATTTGCAGAAGATTTGGCAGCAACTACAGCAGCAGGTATGAATGCCCATATTTCAAAACCGATTGAATTTGCAATATTAT
>JAHHTV010000014.1 GCA_020024395.1 Anaerotignum sp.
CGTTGTTGCAATCAAAATTTTCGGTGAAGTGCCGAAAAGGAATATCTTTTAAGGAGGTTTTTTCATTATGAAAAAGAAAGTTTTATCCATTTTGCTGGCATCTGTGATGATGTTTGGATTGGCAGCTTGCGGCGGAGAAAAAACTGATGACAAACAAACAGATGGGGACGCACAAGTAACCGCAGATGGTGAAATGCCAACAGTGGGTGTATTGATTTACAAATATGATGATACATATATCTCCACTGTAAGAAATGCATTGGAAACAGCTTTGAACGGCAAAGCAGAAATTGTTATGCAAGATGGTAAAAATGACCAAGCAACACAAAATGACCAGTTGGACGTTATGATTTCCAAAGGCGTTGACGTATTGTGTGTAAACATGGTTGATGCAAAAGCAGCAAGTGGTGTTGTAGAAAAAGCATCAGCAGCAGGTATTCCTACAATCTTCTTTAACAGAGAACCTGATGCAGAAGTTGTAAAATCTTTTGACAAAGCTTGCTTCATTGGTACAAATGCCGCAGATGCTGGTAAAATGCAAGGTGACATTATCAAAGATTTGTTGGATGCACACCCTGAATACGATTTGAATGGCGATGGCAAAATACAGTATGTGATGTTCCAAGGGGAACCTGATAACCCTGAAGCAATCGCTCGTACAAAATACAGCGTAGAACAGGCAGTTGCAAATGGCTTGGAAATGGAACAAGTTGGTAAAACACAAGTATGCAACTGGGATACAGAAACAGCTCAAAAAGCAATGGAAGCTATGTTGGCAGCAAACGAAGGCAAAATCGAATTGGTTATCGCAAACAATGACGGTATGGCAATCGGTTGTGTAGCTGCTTTGTCTAACATTGGTTATAACACAGGCGCAGAAGATGCAAAATTTATTCCTGTTATTGGTGTTGACGCAACAGATGCAGCAAAAGATGCAATTCAAAATGGTACAATGAGTGCAACTGTTATCCAAGATGGTGAAGCAATGGGTAAAGCGATTGCAGCAGTGGCTATGAATGCAGCAAGTGGTGCTGATTTCTTAGAAGGTACAGAATATACTTTCGACGAAACAGGTGTTGCTGTTCGTATTCCTTATGCACCTTATGTTGGTGAATAATTTTCATTGATTTTTAAGAGAATGTACAAATATTGATTGCACAGTGGGGAAATTCCTCACTGTGCCTTCTATCATAATGGGATTGTATTAGCAAAAAATGGTAAGAAAGGGAAGTGTGGTGAAGGCAGTGAGTGAAACATCGTATGTATTGGAAATGACGGATATTGAAAAAGAGTTCCCTGGTGTAAAAGCATTAGACCATGCTATGTTGAAATTGCGTCCAGGAACAGTACACGCTTTGATGGGAGAAAATGGGGCTGGGAAGTCCACATTGATGAAATGCCTTTTTGGTATTTATAAACAAGATGGTGGTTCAGTTGTAATTGATGGCGAAGAAACTGCTTTTTCTGGACCTAAAAACGCATTGGATAATGGTGTGGCAATGGTACACCAAGAATTAAATCAAGTATTAAAACGCAGTGTTATGGAAAATATCTGGCTGGGTAGATTTCCCAAAACAGCAGGAATTATCAGCCATAAAACAATGTATCAAAAAACACAAGAAGTGTTTGAAGAATTAGAAATACCTGTTAATCCAAAGACTATAATCGGCAAATTGAGCGTTTCTCAAAGACAAATGGTAGAGATTGCAAAAGCCGTATCATATAATGCAAAAATTTTGGTTTTGGACGAACCAACTTCTTCTTTGACGCATGAAGAAGTAGAGCATTTGTTCCGCATTATCAACAAATTGCGTGACAGAGGCGTGGCAATGGTGTATATCAGTCACAAAATGGAAGAAATTTTGACCATTTCTGATGAAGTAACCATCATGCGTGATGGAAAATGGATTGCAACAGAAGATGCAAAAAATTTGACTACGGACAAAATTATTCAGTTGATGGTGGGTCGTGATTTGACAGAACGTTTCCCACCCAAAACAAATCAGCCAAGTGAAGTGCTTTTAGATGTGCAAAATCTGACAGGAAAATATATGCCGACCTGTATGGATGTTAGTTTCCAATTAAGAAAAGGGGAAATATTAGGTGTTGCTGGATTGGTGGGCAGCAGAAGAACCGAACTTTTGGAAACCATATTTGGGGTTGCACACAAAGGCAGTGGTACTATGTTGATGCATGGCAAAGAAATCAGCAATAAAAATGCAAAAGAAGCAATCAAAAACGGTTTTGCATTGTTGACAGAAGAACGCCGTGTGACGGGGATATTTGGTGGTATGAGCATACGGTTTAACTCTGTGATTGCAAATATCAAAAATTATCGCAGAGGCCCTTTGCTTTCAGATGCCAAAATGAAACAGGATACAGATTGGGTTATCAAGAGTATGCGTGTAAAAACACCTAGTCAAAAAACACATATTCGCACACTTTCTGGTGGTAATCAACAAAAAGTAATATTGGGTAGATGGCTTTTGACAAAACCAGAGGTATTGCTTTTGGACGAGCCAACCAGAGGGATTGACGTTGGTGCAAAATATGAAATTTACCAACTGATTATTGACCTAGCAAAAGAAGATAAAGGTGTCATTGTGGTATCTTCTGAAATGCCTGAATTATTGGGGATTTGTGACCGTATTATGGTTATGAGTAATGGTCATTTGGCAGGCATTTTGGATATCAAAGACGCAACACAAGAAGAAATTATGCGTCTTGCTGCAAAGTATGTATAATAGGGAGGTATAAAGACAATGGAAAACACGAAAGGAATGATTGCTGGCAAAACTTGGCAAGAGTTTTTGCTGGATTATGCGTTATACATTATTTTGGGGATTATGATTATTGGCGTTGTGGTTGCTGACCCCTCTTTCTTAAGTATGAATAATATTTGGAAAATATTGGCACAGGCATCTACAAGGGGTATTTTGGCACTGGGTGTTGCTGGTATGATTGTGCTGGCAGGTACTGACTTGTCTGCGGGTCGTATATTGGGGTGTGGTGCAGCAATTTCTGCATCTTTGCTACAAAGTGTTACTTATGCCTCTCGTATGTATCCACAAATTACAGAGCCACTGCCTTGGGTTGTACCTTTGCTGCTTTCTATCATCGTTTGTGTGGCGTTTTGTTTGTTAAACGGTTTTGGTGTAGCAAAATTACATATGCATGCATTTATTATTTCATTGGGTACACAGTTGATTGCTTATGGTGTATTGTGTCTGTACATTGATAGCCAAGAAGGCGGCGCACAACCTATCGCAAGTTTAGACCCTAGATATATTGAGTTGGTAAATGGTTATTGGTTGGGTGTACCACATTTGGTGTATTTCTTAATTATTTGTGCAGCAGTTATGTGGGTGATTTGGAACAAAACCACATTGGGTAAAAATATGTTTGCCATTGGTGGGAACCCAGAAGCGGCAGCCGTATCTGGTGTAAACGTTGCAAAAAATATTATGATGATTTATTTGGTTGCTGGTGTTTTGTATGGTATTGCATCATTCTTGGAAGCAGGACGTATTCAAAGTGTTACCACTGCAACTGGTACCAACTATGATTTGGACGCAATTTCTGGTTGTGTAATCGGTGGTGTTTCTTTCTCTGGTGGTGTTGGTACAGTACCAGGTATATTGATTGGTGTTATCATATTGCAGGTAATCAATTATAGCTTGTATTATTTAGGCGTAAATGCATATTTACAGTATGTTATCAAAGGTTTGATTATCATTCTTGCCGTTGCGATTGACGTACGAAAATATATTGCGAAAAAATAATATTTTGATTTTTGAAAAATTCCCCCGTTTTTTTGCAACGGGGGAATTGTTGCAAATGACAAAGGAGGACAACTGTGTCGGAAGAAAAAGAAGCTCTGGAGATAGAACAGCGTCAAAAAGAACTCGACGAGCGTGAAAAACAATTAGAAGAAAAAGAAAATCAACTCAAACAAAAAGAAAATAAATTGACAATGGCAAAATATAATCTGTATGAAAAAATCAATGTATCATTAAAAACAATGAATATTGTTGTGGCAGTGATTGCCATTGCATTGGTGGTTGCTGTTGTTGTGGGGGTTGTGCAACGCTAAAATATTGGGAGGAAACAAACGATGACAATATGGAAAAGAGAAAGCCTTTTGCAGGCGTACCCTCGTTTTTTACAAAATGAGGCGTTTTATACAGAAAGATTAGAAAAAACGGTGCAAGGTTTTGAAAAAACATTTGGCAAGAAAGCAAATAGATTTTTTTCTGCACCAGGTAGAACAGAAATCGGCGGTAACCATACAGACCATCAAAATGGTTGCGTATTGGCAGCGGCTGTGGATATGGATATCATTGGGGCAGTATTACAAAATGATGAAAATATCATTCGTATTTATTCTGAAGGGTATGGTATGGAGCAAATCCATTTAGACGACTTGGAAGTAAAAGAACAAGAAAAAAATACAACGGCATCTTTAATCCGTGGTGTGGCAGCAAGAATTTGTCAGCTTGGCTACAAAATTGGCGGATTTGATATGTATAGTGTTTCCAATGTGCTGAAAGGCTCTGGCATTTCATCTTCTGCGGCGTATGAAGTGCTTGTGGGAACAACCATCAACCATTTGTACTGCGAAAGCAAATTGACACCTGTGGAAGTAGCACAAATTGGACAATATGCGGAAAATGTATATTTTGGTAAAATGAGCGGTTTGATGGATCAAACAGCATCTTCTGTGGGTGGTGTGGTTGCCATTGATTTCAAAGACAATCAAAATCCTGTTGTGAGAAAATTGTTGTTTGATTTGGAAGGGCTGGGATACCATCTTTGTATTGTGGATAGTGGTGCAGACC
The DNA here is from genome assembly GCA_020024395.1 of Anaerotignum sp. GTDB lineage: Bacteria > Bacillota > Clostridia > Lachnospirales > Anaerotignaceae > Anaerotignum. The sequence goes on from JAHHTV010000014.1 coordinate 4,839, forward strand.
ATGCCGATTTGTCTGACGAATATTCCGCAATCCCTATGGAAATGAAAGAAGTTGCAACATATTTTGGCAAAACTTGTTTGAGAGAAGTAACACTGGAACAATTTTTAGAAAATATGGCAGCAGTAAGAGAAAAGGCAGGCGATAGAGCGACATTGCGTGCATATCATTTTTTGATGGATAATCAAAGAGCCATTGATGAAGCGATGTATTTAGAGAAAGGAGAATTTGATAAATTCTTTGAAATGGTGACTGCGTCTGGTTATTCTTCTTTTATGTATTTGCAAAATGTGTATGTTAGCGGCAGTGTCAAACAGCAAGAAGTGGCATATACATTGATGGCAGCAGAAGCAGCATTACAGGGTAAGGGTGCATTCCGTGTGCATGGTGGTGGTTTTGCAGGTACGATACAGGCGTTTGTACCACATGATATGTTAAATGGCTTTGTAGCACAAATGGAAAATGCAGTTGGGAAATGTTGTTGTCATGTGTTGTCTATCAGACAAGCTGGCGGCATCGAATTAGAGAAGGAGTGAAAAAATATGGCAATATTGGTATTGGGTGGTGCAGGTTATATTGGTTCTCATACAGTGTATGCATTGTGTGAAGCAGGTAGAAAAGTTGTGGTTGTGGATAATTTGGAAACCGGTCATGTAGAGGCAGTACATAAAGATGCAACATTTTATAAAGGGGATATCAGTGATAAAGCTTTTTTGACAAATGTTTTCCAAAAAGAAGATATTGAAGCAGTCATTCACTTTGCAGCATATTCTTTGGTTGGGGAAAGTGTGGAACAGCCTTTGAAATATTATGAAAATAACCTTTGTAAAACAAGAGACATGCTGGAAGTGATGGTTGCAAATGGTGTGGACAAAATTGTATTTTCTTCCACAGCAGCAACATATGGCGAACCAGAACAAGTGCCAATACTGGAAACAGACCGCACAGAACCTACAAATCCTTATGGCGAAACAAAATTGGCAATGGAAAAATTGTTCAAATGGACAGGCAATGCAACTGGTTTGCGTTATGTTTCATTGCGTTATTTCAATGCTTGTGGGGCGCATAAAAGCGGCAATATTGGGGAAGCACATGCCCCGGAAAGTCATTTGATTCCTTTGATACTGCAAGTGCCAAATGGCAAAAGAGAATTTATCAGCATATTTGGCAATGATTATGCGACACCAGATGGTACTTGTATTCGTGACTATATTCATGTAACAGATTTGGCAGATGCACATATTTTGGCTGTGGATTATTTGCTTAAAGGCGGTGAAAGTAATATATTCAACTTGGGCAATGGTGTTGGTTTTTCTGTGAGAGAAGTTATTGAAACAGCAAGAAAAGTGACGGGTCATCCCATTCCTGCAAAAGAAGTGGAACGTCGTGCGGGCGACCCTGCACAGCTGATTGCGTCCAGTGAAAAAGCAAAATCTGTATTGGGTTGGAACCCAAAACATGACAGCTTGGAAGAAATTATTTCTTCTGCTTGGAATTGGCATAAAAATCACCCAAACGGTTTTTAAGAAAGAGGTATGAGAATGATAAATAAAGCAATTCGAGATTTGGCAGTATATGGCGTGCAAAAAAATCTGATTACAAAAGCAGATGTACCTTTTGTCATAAACCGTTTGTTGGAAGTGATGGAGCGAGATAGCTACCAACAGCCAGAAACAGAAGAAATTGAAACAGATTTGGAAAAAATATTGCAAGTGCTTTTGGACGATGTGTGTAAACGGGAAGTGATTATCGACAGCATTGTATATCGAGATTTGTTTGATACAAAATTGATGGGGGTATTGACACCGTTTCCAAGAGAAGTGATAGATATATTCCAACAACTGCACAAAGATGACCCAGAAAAAGCAACGAACTGGTATTATGATTTTAGTTGCAATACAGATTATATCCGTAAATATCGCATCAAAAAGGATATGCGTTGGAAAACAAATACAGCGTATGGGGATTTGGATATTACCATCAATTTATCTAAACCAGAAAAAGACCCAAAAGCGATTGCAGCAGCAAAAAATGCACCACAAAGCAGTTATCCTAAATGTATGCTTTGCAGAGAAAATGAAGGATATGCAGGACGTGTGAACCACCCTGCAAGACAAAATCATAGAGTGATACCTTTACAAATTGCGGGAAATGATTGGTTTTTCCAATATTCCCCCTATGTGTATTACAATGAACATTGTATTGTGTTCAATGGGCAGCATCAGCCGATGAAAATTGACCGCAATGCATTTGAAAAGATGTTTGATTTTATTGATTATCTGCCACATTATTTTGTAGGCTCAAATGCAGATTTGCCGATTGTGGGCGGTTCGATACTCTCTCATGACCATTTTCAAGGCGGAAGATATACTTTTGCTATGGAAAAAGCAAATATTGAGCAAAAATATCATTGGGAAGCATTTACAGATGTCAACATTGGTATTGTGAAATGGCCATTGTCTGTCATTCGTATGACACACAAAGACAAAAACAGATTGATTGATGCAGCAGATACCATATTAAAACATTGGAGAAACTATACAGACAAAGAGGCATTTATATTTGCACAAACAGACAATGAACCACATAATACTATCACACCGATTGCGAGAAAACACGATGGGTTGTATGAATTGGATTTGGTTTTGCGTAATAATATAACAACAGAGGAACACCCTCTGGGCGTGTATCATCCACATAGCCATTTGCATCATATCAAAAAAGAAAATATCGGTTTGATTGAAGTGATGGGGCTTGCTGTGTTGCCAGCAAGATTGAAAGAAGAAATGGAAATACTCAAAAAAGCAATATTGTCTGGTGAAGATTTGGAAAAAAATGAAAAAATTGCAAGTCATGCAAAATGGGCAAAGACATTCTTGCAAAAGTATGATACAATAACAGCAGAAAATTTGGATGGTATCATACAACAAGAAATCGGTATGGTGTTTGCAGAAGTTTTGGAGTGTGCAGGTGTGTACAAACAAAATGATACAGGTAGACAGGCTTTTGACCGTTTTATGAATTGTTTTGGTGCTGTCAAAGCATAATCATAATAGAGGTGTAAAGATGAGTTATATTTTTGGTATTGATGTTGGTGGTACAACCGTGAAAATGGGTTTGTTTGAAACAACAGGCAATTTGCTTGACAAATGGGAAATTACAACACGGACAGAACAAAATGGTAGATATATATTATCAGATATTGCAAAATCTTTAGAGCAAAAAATACAGCAATATCATATCATAAAGAGTGATGTTTTGGGGGCTGGGATTGGTGTTCCTGGCCCTGTAACGGCAGATGGTATGGTAAATCATTGTGTGAATTTGGGTTGGGGCAAAAAGTATGTTACAAAAGAATTGGCAGAATTGACAGGTTTTGTTGTGAAAGCGGGCAATGATGCAACGCTTGCGGCATTGGGAGAAGTTTGGAAAGGTAGCGGCGAAGGGTATCAAGACGTTTTGCTTGTCACAATCGGTACAGGCATTGGTGGTGGCTTGGTATTACAAGGCAATATTGTGACTGGGGCGACAGGGAGTGGTGCTGAAATTGGTCATATTTGTGTCAATCCACAGGAAACAGAAATTTGCAGTTGTGGTAACAAAGGTTGTTTGGAACAATATACTTCTGCAACAGGTATTGTGCGTATGGCAAAAAAATGTTTGGCAGAACAAGATACCAATTCTGTTTTAAGAAAACAAATGAATTTCACAGCAAAAGATGTGATAGATGCAGCAAAAGCAGGCGATGCATTGGCAATGCATGTGATGGATAATATGGCAAAAACAATGGGTTTGGCATTGGCAAGTTGTTGTGCTGTGGCAGATGTGGCATTATTTATCATTGGTGGTGGTGTTTCAAAAGCAGGTGATTTTCTGTTGGAACCCATACAAAAGTATTATCGCACATTTGCATTCCACACACAAAAAGATACGATGTTTCAGTTAGCAAAATTGGGCAATGATGCAGGGATATATGGGGCAGCACGTTTAATCATATAAGAAAGGGACAAAACCATGGATATCAAAAAACATCTTTTCGGACAAACCAAAACGGGCGAAGCGGTTTTTGCCTTTGATTTGACAAATAAAGCAGGTACAAAAGCAACCATATTGACATATGGTGCAGTATTACAAAGATTTGTGTTTGATGGGTGTGATGTTGTATTGGGCTATGACAATATGGGAGCGTATGAAGCACAAGACAAATATGTGGGGGCAGTGGCAGGACGCTTTGCAAATCGTATTGGCGGTGGTTCGTTTGTATTAAATGGTGAAACATATACATTGTGCCGTAACAATGGTGAAAATCATTTGCATGGTGGTGCAGTGGGGTTTGATAAAAAAATATGGGCAGCAGATATAGAAGAAGATGCACTTTGTTTGCGGTATACCAGCCCAAATGGAGAAGAAGGCTATCCAGGCACGCTATGCACAGAAGTAAGATATCGCTTGGACGATGAAAACAGATTACATATTGAGTATCAGGCAGTGTGTGACAAAGATACCATATTGAATTTGACAAACCATAGTTATTTTAATTTGAATGGGCATCAAAATGGCAGTCTGGAAGGACAAGAAGTACGGATTTTTGCAGATTTTTATACAGAAAATGATGCAAACAGTTTGCCGACAGGTGTCATTGCCAGTGTTGCAGATACCCCTATGGATTTTCGAGATTTTCACCCCATATTAGAACGCATTGACCAAGATTTTATACAACTGCAATATGGCAGTGGGTATGACCATAACTGGATATGCAATGCTTATGACGGTGGTACTGTGAGAAAATGTGCAGAGGCGTTTGCAGAACAAAGTGGTATCCATTTGACAGTATATTCTGACCGTCCAGGCATACAGTTTTATACAGGGAATTTCTTAGATGGTGTGGTAAAAGGGAAACAAAAAGCGAATTATGAAAAAAGAAGTGGCTTCTGTTTTGAAACACAAAGCTTCCCAAATGCAACCGCTTATGGACATTTTCCTTCTGTGGTACTAAAACAAGGGGAGTGGTTCCATAGTTGTACCATATTTGCATTAGAAAAACGATAAACAAAAAACCTTTTGGTATATACCAAAAGGTTTTTTTATGGCATAAAAAAAGAATGCTTTGTAAAATCAAAGTATTCTTTGTTTGCGTATGAAATAAAATCCCGAAATGTCGTTCCCATCTCTTGACACCTAGCCTAAGCCAGGTGGGCAACCGCAGCTGAAGTCTCTGTCTTCCTCCGCCCAAAGGGAATTATCTTGAGGCCTGACATCACTTTTGCATATAGGAATCCCTTTTCAGTCATGTAGGTTCAATAACGATGGGCTATCGAACACCTCAGGATATTTATGAATGTATTATACTACTTTTTTTGACATTCTTCAAGTACCAATTCTGCAATTATGGTTTTTTTGTCAAATTCGTTACAAAGTATATGATGCCACCAAATGCAATGGCGATATCTGCAATATTGAATATGGGAGCCTTTTTGGCTTTGATATAAATAAAATCTGTCACACCGCCTTTTGTAAAACGGTCGTATAAATTACCAAAAGCACCACCAAGCAACATTGCCAAACCATATGCGGTTTTGGTATTGCCATTTTTTGCTTCTTTGTGCATGGTATAAAAACAGTACAGCGACAATACGCTGGCAACCCCACGCACAACATTTGGTTTTTGCTCCAATGTATTATATGCCATTCCATTGTTTTTGATACGTTTCCAATACAATTTATTTTTTATGACTTCTTTGGATATGCCATAAGGCAGTTTGTTTTCTGCCAAACGTTTTGTTGCATAATCCAAACAAAATACACTGCATAAAGTGCTAAAATATCGTAACATATCAATCCTCTTTTCTATTTTTTTGCATATCATACAATTTGACCATAGTATATATTAAACCAATGCTATACAGAAGTATGGCACCAACAGTTAATATTTTGGGTGTTTGTTTCAAAAATATACGCCAAAAAAATGCAATAGTCATCAAAATGCCGCTACACAATGCAATTTTACCCATTTGGTGCAATAAATGAAAAATAGTTTTGTTTTCGGGTGTTTTTGATATTGTGTGGCATTGCCGAAAACACAAAAAAGCAAAAATTGCCATGACGATAATATAAAGTATCATAGCTACCCTCCCAGAATATTAAAAATTCAGTAATTTTAATATTTTTTTCAAAAAGAATACACAAAGCAATGCTGCACAGACTTCTGCAATTGGAAATGCAAGCCAAATGATATCCAATATACCTGTTCTGGAAAGAAGATATGCCGCAGGTACCAGTATGAACAACTGACGAATGACAGATACAATCAAACTATATACACCATTTCCCAATGCTTGGAATACAGAAGAAGAAATAATGTTGAAGCCAGCGAGCAGAAAGCTGATGGAAATAAAACGCAATGCAGGCACACCAATGGTAAGCATAGAGGGAGAAGCATCAAACATCAAAAGCAATTTGTCAGGGATAATTTGGAATAATGCAAATCCCAAAAGCATCATACTCATTGCATACATGACGGCATAACGAATGGTTTTTGTGATACGCTCTTTATTTCTTGCCCCATAATTATACGCTATGATGGGAACCATACCATTATTCATGCCAAATATGGGCATAAATATAAAGCTTTGCAGTTTGAAATAAACACCAAATACCGCAATGGCTGTGGTTGTGAATACTGCAAGAATACGGTTCATGAAAAACATCATGATAGAACCAATGGAAACCATCAATATAGAAGGGACAGCAACTCTATAAATATGTGCCAATATAAATTTTTGTGGCAACATATTTTTCCATGAAAAATGAATTTCATGATTTTTTGTCAAATTGAAATATAGCGCAAGCCCTGCGGCGACAAATTGTCCGATGACGGTTGCCAATGCTGCACCAATGACACCCATTTTGGGTAAGCCAAACATACCAAATATCAATATAGGGTCTAATATGATATTCAGTACCGCACCAATGCCTTGTGTCACCATGGTATAAAAGGTACGTCCAGTGGCTTGGAGTAAACGTTCTAATGCAATTTCTGCAAAAATGCCCAATGAAGCAACACAACAAATTTTCAGATAAATATCACCATATGATACAATTTCAGCAACATCGGTTTGCCCTTTCAAAAATGGTATAGAAACAAATAATCCAATGCATACAAACAAAAGCCAATTCATAAATACCAAAAACATACTAACATTTGCAGTTTTGTTTGCAATTTTGATGCGTTTTGCACCTAGACTTTTGGATAATAAAGCATTGACACCTACGCCAGTACCTGCACCAACAGCAATCATAAAATTTTGCATAGGAAATGCTAATGATACTGCAGACAATGCGTTTTCGCTGATTTTTGCCACAAAAATACTGTCAATGATATTATATAATGCTTGTATCAACATGGCAATCATCATTGGCAGTGACATATTTAACAATAATTTGTTTACAGGCATTGTGCCCATTTTGTTTTCTGTTGGTTTTGCTGTGATACTGCTCATATCATGTTACCACCCTTTCTGTTTTACATTTTGTAAGCTGTGCAGAAACAAATCAAAGCACTGCCGAAGCAGTGCTGATTGTTTGATAATAAAACTATGATAAAGCCAATTAGGATAAATTGTCAACAAAAAATGATAAATATTTTGGAAATGGTTTCAAAATATTTTATGAATGGTTTCAGAAATATACTTCTGTTTTCAAATACAGAACAGGGGCGTATTGGCGATGATTTATCTGTTAGCAGGGAAATGGCAGCAAAAACAATCGCACTTTCTTTTTATACAGAAGAAGAATTGGATGTATTGGAAAAAAAAGTAAAATTTCCTGATGTTTCGGAAAGTGATTGGGCATATCCTTATATCAATGGTGCAGTTGCATTGGGGTTTTTATCTGGAGATGAAGACGGCAATTTTTATCCGCAAAAAGATTTGACATTGATACAAGCACAAGTTTTGATGGACAGGCTGGTGCCAGATTTTGAAAGCCGTATTGCACTGAATGAGCAAAATCAAAATATGGCTGTGGCATATAGTTTGTGGGTACAGTTGTTGGAAAAAGCATTGCAAGAACGCAGAGGAGAACAAGACCTTTCTTCTTATGGCATTACAAAACAAAGTCAGGTATTGTTTACAGCAGAAGAAAATGGTGGATTGTTTGAAAAAGGAAAATATGAAGCAGATGGTTTGTCGTTGAAAGAATATGAAAATACAGAAATCACATTTTTAGAAAAAGAAGGAGAAATATTGGCATTACTCGATGTGGCAGATATTACACCAACCATAGAAAATGTGTATTGCAATACAGAAAGTGGTGGGTTGTGTATGGAAACAGGAGAAGGTAGTGTTTGTTATGCATATCAAGGAGATGCAATTAACGGTATCTGTGATGTGACGCTGGAAAACGGCAGTGTGACAGATGTGCAACAAGCGGCTGATTTGGGACAATGCACAATCAAACGTGTCAATGGACAGGAAATTTATTTGGCAGAACAAGGGCTGTTGAAATGGGCAGATGATTTTCGGGTGTATGATGCAACAGAAGATAGTACAAAAAATGCAAAGGTATCCAATTTGATTTGTGGTATGGATGGTGGAAAATATTATTTGAAAAACGGAAAAGTTGCGGGTGCAGTGATTAACAAAAAACCAGAAGTGGAAGATATTCGTGTGTTGGTGGGAGATGTTGGGCAAAAGCATGTGATGTTGACTGCAGAAAAAGGATTTACATTACAAAACAATGAAACAAAAAAAATATTTGAATCAGGAGAACAGGTGACTTTGACACCAGATTTGGATTGGTTTTCGGCTGGGATTGTAGAAGTGATACCCACAGAACAAAGCAATTTAGATATTACATTTGAGGATGGTACAAAACGCAGTTATGCAGGCGTTTTGGAATTGGAAAACAGACAAAATGGCATTTGTATTGTCAATACACTGCCATTGGAAACGTATTTGAAAGGGGTGGTACCACATGAAATGCCAGTTGGTTTTGGCAAAACGGCATTGCAAGCACAGGCAATTACCGCAAGAAGTTATGCATATAACCAAATATTGGCAAACAGTTATTGTGGATATGGTGCCCATTTGACAGATACGGTTGCAAGTCAGGTATATTTGGGGACAGACACAGACCCGCTTTCTGATGAAGCGGTGGAAGATACAACAGGTGTATGTTTGACAGAAAATGGCGATGTTGTGACGACATATTTTTATGGGACATCTTGTGGGTATGGTTCCAATGCACAAGATGTTTGGTCAGAAGATGGCACGTTTTCAAAAGTACAACAAAATTATTTGGCAGGTGGTGTGCATGGTGTGACAGAGCCAAAACCAAAAACAGAACAACAATGGCTTGATTTTTGGCAAAATTGGAATATCAAAGGATATGACCAAAGCTCTCCGTGGTATCGTTGGAAGGTGTATTTTGGTGCAGGACAGCTTTCAGAAATTACAGCACAAACATTGCAAACAGAAGCAAAAGAACATCCAAATCATGTACAAGTGTTGCAAAAAGATAAAAGCTGGCAAAATCAAGTTCCAAAAGATTTGGGAAAATTGAAAGGAATTTCTGTTGTAGATAGGGCTGAAAATGGTATCATTCGTGTGTTGCAGTTGGATTATGAGCATGCAAGCGTGCAAGTCAAAACAGAATATAGTATTCGCAAAGTGCTTTCTCCAAATAAAGCAAATACCCATGATGAAATTTATTTGCAAAGAAAAGACGGTACGTCTTTGACAGACAATCAAATACTGCCAAGTGCTTATTTTGCGGTAAAAGAAATGAAAAATGAATCGAATGTATTGACAGGTGTTGCGTTATATGGTGGTGGCAATGGACATGGTGTGGGTATGAGCCAATATGGTGCAAAAGGTATGGCAGAGCAAGGGAAAACGGCTACTGAAATATTAGAGCATTATTTTCAAGGTTGCAGTGTGGAGCAGAAAATCAATCCATAAATCCAAAAGGTATCTGATTGTATATCAGATACCTTTTGGATTGTTTGACACTACTTGCTGTTATATTCTTCTATCAAATCACCCAAAGAAATGTTATCAACAACGTTATCCACAGCGTCTTTCATTTTTTTCCATATGGAAAGTGAAACACAACTGTCAGAATTTTCACACATGGGGTTGTCCACACAGTCAACAGGGGCAAGAGAACCCTCTAAAATTCGTAAAATTTCACCAATACTGATGTCATTGGGGTGTCTGGTAAGTATGTATCCACCTTGTGCGCCACGAAAACTTTTTACCAAACCAGATTTTGTCAAAGGATTGATGATTTGTTCCAAATATTTTTCAGAAATATCTTGTTCTTTGGCAATGGCTTTGAGTGCCATTGTACCATTTTCATAATGCAGTGCAAGACTGAGCATCAAACGTATACCATAGCGACCTTTTGTAGAAATTTTCATATAATTCTCCTTACTGTTTTATTCTTCCCAGCCTTTGCAGACATCAATCCATGCTGTGCAGTTGCCATAATGGAACAATTCCTCACAGGTCAATTCAACAGCAGAATTGCTACTGCCTGCTGCAGGAAATATGGTTTCAAAACGCTGCATGGAAACGTCTGCAAAAGACTTTGTGCCTTCTGGTAATGCAAAAGGACAAACACCGCCTACGGCATGACCTGTGGCTTGCAGTGTTTCCTCAGGAGAAAGCATTTTTGCCTTGACACCAAACATATTTTTGAATTTGCGGTTATCAATTTTGGCATCACCAGCAACGGCAATGACAATCGGACCTTCTTTAGAAAGTAAGCACAATGTTTTGCAAATGCGAGCAGGTATCACACCAGCAG
>JAHHTV010000140.1 GCA_020024395.1 Anaerotignum sp.
CATTTTGATAATTATCTAAATGTTTTTTTGTTGCCAATTTTACAAAATACTTTTATCATATTGCTAAGAAAGGAGTGATACATTTGAAATCACAATGCGACACTTGTTTATATTATCAATATGATGAAAGTTATGACGAATATTATTGTGGGGTATCTCTCGACGAGGACGAAATGGAGCGTTTTTTGACAGACCGTTTTGCAAATTGCCCATATTATCGTTTAGATAACGAATATGCTACTGTCCGCCGCCAAATGTAATACCATTTCCAAAAAATAACAATTAAAATCTGCAAAATTCCCTTGCTTGTTATTTTCAAAAACCGTATACTAAATATACGGAAATTTTTGAGAAATTTTGTCCGAAATTGTCAGTCAAAGGGGAACAAATACATTGCAATCAAAAACGAAAGAATGGAAAACGGTATTGTTTCGTGCAGCAACCATATTGAGTATATTATATTTTTTATGCTGGCCCATGCAGCTAGAAGGCTGTTCTATGGAACCAACATATAATAACCATGATATTGTTTGTTTCAATCGCTTTTCTGCAATATTACAAAATTACAAACATGGTGATATTGTCATATTTGATTATTTTGATACATACGGCAAACACACCGTTTTGAAACGCATTGTTGGAAAAGCAGGCGACCATATTGAAATCAGCACAAATGGTGTCAAACGCAATGGCATTTTATTACAAGAAGACTATGCTATGGGCAAAACCACAGGTGCAGTTGATATGATTGTGCCAGAAGATACCGTTTTTGTATTGGGCGACCATAGAGAAATCAGTTTTGACAGCCGTCATATGGGTGTCATATCCCAAAAAGACTTAAAAGGAAAAGTATTATTTCGCTTGTTTCCATTGCAATAAAAAAGCTTGATATATATTATATCAAGCTTTTTTTGCTCTGTTTTATCATTCTGTAATATGCATAGATTTCAAATTCCAAATTTCATCCGCATACTGTTTGATGGTTCTATCACTGGAGAATTTACCACTTTTTGCTACATTACAAATTGCCATTTTTGCCCATGCTTTTTTATCACGATATGCTACATCAATATCTCTATGTGCTCTTGCATAATCTGCATAATCCTGCAACACAAAATATTCATCTGCTCTACCGCCACAACCATTCAACAATGCATCATACAATTCACGGAACAAATCTGTATTATGGTCAAATGTACCATCAATCAAACTTGTCAAAGCCATTCTGACTTCTTGGTTCATATTGTACACAGACCAAGGGTCATAATATCCCTGATATTTTTGTTGCACTTCTTCTGCGGACATACCAAATATAAACATATTCTCTTTGCCCACTTCTTCAAATATCTCCACATTTGCCCCATCCATCGTACCGATTGTCAATGCACCATTGAGCATAAATTTCATATTTCCTGTACCAGACGCCTCTTTGCCTGCTGTTGAAATTTGTTCGCTCACATCAGCCGCAGGAATCAGGCGTTCTGCCAATGACACACGATAATTTTCCAAAAATACCACTTTAATTTTTCCACCAATATTTTCATCATTATTCACAACATCTGCCACAGCATTTATCAATTTGATAATCAATTTTGCACGACGATATCCAGCCGCCGCTTTTGCCCCAAATATAAATGTTCTAGGCACCATATCCATTGCAGGATTCATTTTTAATTGGTTGTATAATCCAATGACATGCAAAATATTCAACAGTTGGCGTTTGTATTCATGTAACCGTTTCACCTGTATATCAAATATACTGTCTGGATTAACGACAATACCTTTTGTTTCTTGTATATATGCTGCAAGTGCTTTTTTATTTTCTTTTTTGATTTCCATAAAGCGTTTGCAAAATGTTTCATCTTCTGCATAAGGCATCAATTTTTCTAATTCTGTCAAATTTGTAGTCCAGCTATCCCCAATGGTTTCTGTAATCAATTTTGCCAAACCTTGGTTTGCATGTAGCAGCCATCTTCTTTGTGTAATCCCGTTTGTTTTATTATTAAATTTTTCAGGATACAATTCATAAAAATCTTTCAACTCTTGATTTTTCAATATTTCTGTATGCAACGCTGCCACACCATTGACAGAATGACTGCCTACAATCGCCAAATATGCCATACGAATTTGCCCATCTGCAATAATTGCCATATTACGTATCTTTTCTGGATTTTCGCCATATTTTTGTTGCAATTCCAAACAATAACGACGGTTAATTTCTTCTACAATTTGATAAATACGTGGCAACAATCTGCTAAACAATTCCATAGGCCATTTTTCCAATGCTTCTGCCATAATAGTATGGTTTGTATATGCACATACTTTTTTTGTAATTTCCCAAGCATCATCCCAAGGCACATCATTTTCATCCACCAAAACACGCATCAATTCTGCCACAGCCACTGTAGGATGTGTATCATTGAGCTGAAATGCCACTTTATCTGGTAATTCATGAAAATCAGTATGTTTCTTTTTGAAACGTTGTATCACCCTTTGTACAGTCGCAGAAATAAAGAAATACTGCTGACGCAAACGCAATTCTTTTCCTTGTATATGTTCATCTGCTGGATACAACACATCTGTCAAAGAACTTGCCAAAACTTCTTCTTCTGCTGCTTTTTGGTAATTACCTTCATTAAAGAATTTCAAATCCAATTTGTTTTTGGGTCTAGCCTCCCACAAACGCAATGTATTGACTGTATTGTTGCCATAACCCATCACAGGATAATCATAAGGCACTGCAATCACAGACTGGTAATCTTCCTGTATAAAACGATATGCACCATCTCCTTTTGGCACAGCACGCACATGACCACCAAATTTGACTTCCACAGCATATTCATTTCGTTTGATACCCCAAGGGTCTCCATTTTCCAACCAGTTATCAGGCACCTCCACTTGATAGCCATTGTCTAATTTTTGTTCAAAAATGCCATAATGATACCGAATACCACAACCGTATGCAGGTAATGCCAATGTAGACAAAGAATCTAAGAAGCAAGCTGCCAAACGTCCCAAACCGCCATTTCCAAGACCAGGGTCTGGCTCTGCATCTTCCACCATATTATAGTCCACACCCAATTCTTGCAACACTTCTTTTACTTCATCATACATTTGTAAATTGATAAGCGTATTTCCAAAAAATCTTCCCATCAAAAATTCCATAGACAAATAGTACACCACTTTGACATCTTCTTTGTAGTATGTATCATGTGTCTGTATCCATTTATCTGTAATCACATCTCTTACCACAAACACAGTTGCCTGGTATATTTCTTCCGAAGTTGCTGCTTCCAATGGTTTACGATATAATGTTTTTACCGTTTCTTGTATCATTTTTTTCCATTCTTGTTTTTCTACGCATGTATTCATATTGCATCCCCCCCGTATATTTTTGACTGTAATTTCACTATACCATAAAAATGTTCTCTTTTGCAAACAAACAATGCATATTTATTTCAAAAATCCTAACCACACACCAAACCAAAAACCCAATATACCACCCAATCCCAGCCATATACCATATTTATTATCTTCTGGTAATATTACAGCACATGACAAATATAAACAACTACCCCCGCATAATGCCGCCAATAACGCTATCATATCTCCACATCGCTGCATACCTTGGCTATACCCCCACACAACGCCTGCAACCACAAAACAAATACAACTACCCCATTTTGGGTATCGTTTTTCCATCGCTGTTCCAAAAGCAACCCCTGCCAAAACACCTGCTGCTGTCACATAAAATATCCCTTTTGAAAATACTGCTGGTAAAAAATACAAACAAAAAAAAGACACTGCAAACCCAGCCAATATACCATTTTGTAACAATCCATATTTTGATTTTTTCATTTTCAAAATCAAAAATAGACCATATACCAAACAAAATATCGTCCAAAAACAAACAGACATTTTTTGTCCCCCTATTCATTGCCTTTATTTTAACTTATGGCAATATCGGAAAAACAGAACAAAAAAAGCACAGATTTCTCTGTGCTTTTTCCAATAAGGCGTCACCCGGATTTGAACCGGGGATAGAGGTGTTGCAGACCTTTGCCTTACCACTTGGCTATGACGCCGTTTTTTTCATTATACTTCCAAATATTTACTACGTCAATAAATTTCTATCGACTTTTTATTACAAAAATAAAAAAAGCCCCAACCCCACAGCAATGAGCTGTAAAACCGAGACTTCGCAAAGGCGCCACCCGGATTCGAACCGGGGGTAGAGGTGTTGCAGACCTTTGCCTTACCACTTGGCCATAGCGCCATAAAAAAATGATCCGTGCGGGATTCGAACCCGCGTTACCGCCGTGAAAGGGCGGTGTCTT
>JAHHTV010000141.1 GCA_020024395.1 Anaerotignum sp.
GATTATATGTGTTTCTTTTTACATAAGAGTTAGCAACAGCTAACAAAAGTAAGCTTGCATAAAAGCAGGCAAGGTTGTGGTAGTTCGTATTTGATGGGAAAGAAGGGAGAGATTTTATTTATGGCAATTATGAGGTGCAAGAAGAGATCGAATAAGTCAGGGATATCTTTTCTGGAATGTAGTAGAAATCGAGATTCATCTATGTTTCAAAGAACACATGTATCATTCTTTACAAAGATGAGTAAACGAATGGCTTTGCCTGCTGTGTTGTTCACAATGTTGACCCTTGCCCCTATGCAAGTATTGGCAGTTTCCAATGATATTGGTGGGCATTGGGCAGAGAGTACGATTGCAAATTGGCAGGAGCAAGGGCTGATTCATGGATATGCAGATGGTACATTTCGTCCCAATAACAACGTGACTCGTGCGGAATTCGTTGCGATGATAAACAAAGCCATGGGATTTTCTAATAAAATGAATGATGTGTCTTTCAAGGATGTTAAGCCGGAAAGCTGGTTTTATGATACGGTTAACACGGCAGTCAAGCAGGGCTATTGCAGTGGTTACAAGGATGGTACATTTCGTCCGGATATGACCATTAGCCGTGAGGAAGCTGCTACTATGATTGCACGTGCAAAAGAGCTGACTTCCAATGGATCCGGAACAGCAGATTTTCATGATGCGGTCTCTGCATGGGCAAAGGGCAATGTTGGTGCAGTTGTCAAGGAAGGTTATATGACCGGTTACCCAGACGGTACGTTTCGTGGAACAAAGCCAATTACAAGAGCCGAAGCCGTGGTATCTTTGCACAAAGCAACAAAGGGGCAAATGAAACAGTCTGTATCGGCTGATGAAAAAAAGGATGTGTATGTCAAGGAGGCAAAAACAACGATTGAAAATCAGACCATTACAGGCAACCTTGTTATTGAGGAATCGGTTGGTGATGGAGAAGTCACAATCAAAAACACCATAGTAAATGGTGATGTTATGATAAAGGGCGGCGGTGCAAACTCCGTTTATCTTGAAAATGTTCAGGTTGATGAAAAAATCATCATAGAAAAGAAAAATGTAAAGTTACAACTGAGTGGAAGGACAACTGTTTCTGATATCTTTGTGAAGGAAATATGTACTTTGGTAGCAAAAGATATGACCAATGCTATCAGTACGGTTACCATCGACAAAGATCTTGGTGCAAGTGAAGCTGTTGTTATACAAATGCCTGTAAAAAATCTGAATGTTATGGCATCGGCAAATATTACGGTAAATGATCATGTCGAAAATCTATATGTTTTCCAAAAGGCAGAAGGTACAAAGGTTTCTATCGAAAATAAGGGATTGGTAAACAAGGTGGTTGCCAATAGCAAAATGAGTTTGTCTGGCTCTGGTCAGATTGACAAATTGCAGCTGAATGTGGAAAATATAAACATTGGCAGCGGCATCAAAGTCAAATCTGTAGATCGTGTAAAGAATATCCAAAAACCATCAATTTCCGGCTCGTCTTCCGGCTCATCTTCCGGTTCGTCTTCTGGTGGCAGCCATTCGCAGCCACAGGCATCACGTCCTGAGAAACAGGATTTTGAATTCATTCACAACGGCATTTATGAAGGGACTGCAGCCGGGTATAGAGGAAAAATAAAAGTCAAAGTAACAGTTGTAGGCAATAAAGTCATTAGTATCGAAGTACTTTCTCATGATGATGATGAGGCTTACTTTCAGAATGCAAAAGATGTTATTCCCAAAATGATTGAAAAGCAGTCTACCAATGTAGATGCTGTGTCCAATGCGACTTATAGTTCGTATGGGATCATCAATGCTGTGGCAAATGCATTGAACCTGAAAGGAAAAGATATCCATATTCCGGCATTTGATCCAAAGGCAGAACTTGCAGATGGTGAATGGTATGGAACTGCGAGCGAAGGATTCAGATATGAAGATGGGGGTCCATCGATCGTGAAGGTGACTGTCAATGGTGGTAAAATTCAGAACATTGAATCGGAGTTATACACAGATGATAGCGGACAGTATCAAGACAAGATGGTGCGGTTACTGGATATGTTGAAAACAAAGACACCGGAAGAAATTGTAACAGTAGCAGATCAGATTTGGAAACGAAAAGGAGCATACTATGATGCAGTTGCAAGTGCAACATATATGGCACGTGGGCATATGAGTGCGGTAGAGCATGCGTTAGAACGGTCTGCACGGAGCCACAAAGATAAAAAAGACCAAGAGATCCGGTACATGAAGGTCGTCAAACGACCGAAACAGGGATATTTTGGGCATCCGTTGGATTTGAATGATGCTATGCTGGAAGTATATTTTACCAATGGTACCAACAAACAGATTCCGTTTGCAGATTTGAAAAACTATGGTATTGTAGCAAATTGGAACAATAAAGATGTGGTTACAGAGGATTCTTCTCAATTGGAATCTGGAAATAATATTACGGTTCAATATAAGCATACACTTTCTGGCGCACATACACATATGCAAATGCGTATTACGAAGTATGTAGAAACCAAATACCCCGATCATATTTTGGTAAAGTATCAAGATGATTCTAAGGAAACAATCGAATTGCAGAATGATAAAGCTAGATATCGGTTCGATCCCAAAAATAAAAAAGTCAAAGAGATGGCACTTTACAAAGATAATCAAGAATTGGTAAAAGGAAGATTTAATGATTTATCTCAGGATTGGAATTTTTCACTCGAAGATGTATCAGCAGGTGAAAATGCACAATGGGGCTTCCGTACCTATGGTGTACGATATGGAAAGATTATCAATGATTTGATGATTGTTGATTTTACAGTGAACAAAGAAAAAGCATTATATGTTGTTGGCGAGTTGCTGAATTTGGATGATATTTCTGTACAAGCGAAAGCGGAAGATGGTACTAGTATTACATTGAATTGGGAAGAATGCAAGAAAAATGGATTTGAAATTACATTCCCAGAAGGGTTGAATGATCAACATCAATTCGTTGACAAAGATGTTAACAAAGAGTTAAAGTTGTCCATTCAGCTCTTTGATGTGACACGTACTTTGAAGATTGCCGTATATGCAGAGATATCAAGGACACCTAAGTATATTATAGTAGGTGATATAGATAGAGAGGATGAAGTTAAAAAAATTATCATTACCGAGGAAGATCTCAAGAAATTAAAGGCAGGAGAAACAGTCCAAAAGTCTATAGACTTGCCAATGTCTTGGAAGGATCAAGAGGAGAAAAGTCAGTCCTATGTATATTATGATGATGATACCATAGAGATAGTGGATGAACTCATACAAGAAGAGCAGCCGATCACCATTATATTTGCCGAAGGTACCGATATTACAGGTACTATGGAATTGGTATGCCATTTTGTAGCAGAAGGGTGATCGCATAGATATTGGTATATGTTCTCTGATATAGATATCATCAACAAGATCTTAGTCTTGAGCTTGGCTTGGCCAGCAGTTTTATCTGCTGGCCATTTTCTATTGTGTCATACATCTGTTTTCAGACGATACTTTTTTGTGCAGTTTGACCGATTTGTATTGACTTTTGACATAAAACCATGTATCTTATTGATAGCTGTGAGTAAATTACCATAGACTACAAAATTGCAGAAAATTTCTTTTTCTGCGGAAAGAACAGGGTGAACAAAAGCGAATGAAAATGGTGAAGGCTGAAGATCTGACTTATGAATATGTAAGAATAATCGAAACAGATCATGGCACAAAGGAAGAAAAAGTAGCGGCACTCAAACAAGTCAATATCGAAATCAACAAAGGCGAATTTGTAGCAGTGCTGGGGCATAATGGCTCCGGAAAATCTACATTTGCCAAACATATCAATGCACTTTTGCAGCCAAATGGTGGCACGTTATGGGTGGAGGATATGGATACAAAGAACGAAGAATTGGTATGGGACATTCGCCAAACAGCAGGTATGATTTTTCAAAATCCCGATAATCAGCTCGTGGCAACAGTCGTAGAGGAAGATATTGCGTTTGGGCCAGAAAATATGGGCATAGAACCAACAGAAATCCGCAAGCGTGTGGATGAGGCACTTGCCACCGTGCGTATGACGGAATACGCAACACATACCCCTTCTAAGCTATCAGGTGGGCAGAAACAACGCATTGCAATTGCAGGCGTACTGGCAATGCGTCCAGAATGTATCATACTGGATGAGCCAACAGCTATGTTAGACCCCTTAGGGCGTAGAGATGTCATGGAAACCATAGAACGACTCAATCGTGAAGAAGGTATTACCATGATTTTGATTACACATTATATGGATGAAGCAGTCAGAGCAGATCGTG
>JAHHTV010000142.1 GCA_020024395.1 Anaerotignum sp.
GGAGATAAGAACAAATGAAAAAACCTTTTGTTTCTTTGGAACAAGCACAACAAATAATACAAACATATCCAACACCATTCCATATTTATGATGAAAAAGGTATTCGAGAAAATGCAAGAAAAGTGAATGAGGCTTTTGCATGGAACAAGGGATTTCGAGAATATTTTGCTGTGAAAGCAACACCAACACCAGGAATATTGCAAATATTAAAAGAAGAAGGCTGTGGTGCAGATTGTTCTTCATTGACAGAGTTGCAAATTGCAAAAGCAGTGGGTGTGACAGGGCATGATATTATGTTTTCTTCCAATGTGACACCAGCAGAAGATTTTGCATTGGCAGCAGAATTGGGTGCAATTATCAATTTTGACGATATTACACATATTCCATTTTTTGAAAATATTGCCCAAATACCAGAAACCGTAAGCTGTCGCTATAATCCAGGCGGTGTGTTTCAAATTAGCAATGATATTATGGATAATCCAGAAGATGCGAAGTATGGTATGACAAAAGAACAGCTCAAAGAGTCTTTTCGTATGTTAAAAGAAAAAGGTGCAAAACATTTTGGTATTCATGCTTTTTTGGCAAGCAGTACCAGTTCTAATGTTTATTATCCTGTACTGGCAAAAATATTGTTTGAATTGGCTGTGGAATTGCATCAGGAATTGGACATTCATATTGCATTTATCAATTTGTCAGGTGGCGTTGGCGTGCCATATGCACCAGATGAAACAGGTTGCGATATTATGGCAATCGGCGAGGGTGTCAGAAAAGTATATGAAGAAGTGTTGACACCAGCGGGCATGGACGATGTTGCAATTTTTACAGAAATGGGTAGATATATGTTGGCACCTTATGGTGCTTTGGTGGCAACGGCAATCCATGAAAAACATATCTATAAAGAATATATTGGCTTAGATGCTTGTGCAGCAAATTTGATGCGTCCTGCAATGTATGGGGCATATCATCATATTACCGTTTTAGGGAAAGAAGAAGCAGAATGTGACCATGTGTATGATGTGACAGGTGGTTTGTGCGAAAACAATGATAAATTCGCTGTGGATAGAAATTTGCCCAAAATAGATATGGGTGATATTTTGTATATTCATGATACAGGCGCACATGGTCATGCAATGGGGTATAATTATAATGGAAAATTGCGTTCTGCGGAATTGTTATTAAAAGAAAACGGAGAAATTGCTTTGTTGCGTAGAGCAGAAACACCACAAGATTATTTTGCAACATTGGACGTGACAGGATTGTTTTGAGTGACAAAACAAATTTTGCTTGTCAATTCATATGAGCTATGTTAGTATAAAGATATGCATAGTCGCCGTTTTTTAGCAGCGACTTTTCTTAATAGTAATAATCGAAAAGATACGGAGGAATATCATGAACCATGAAATGATTATTGTATTGGACTTTGGTGGACAGTATAACCAACTGATTGCCAGACGTGTCAGAGAACATCATGTGTATTGTGAAATTATGCCTTGGAATAAACCGATTGCAGAAATTAAAGCAAAAAATCCAAAAGGTATTATTTTTACAGGTGGGCCAAATAGCGTTTATGACGAAAAATCTCCTCACTGTGACCCTGCGATTTTTGAATTGGGTGTACCTGTTTTAGGGATTTGTTATGGTTGCCAGTTGATGGCATATACTTTGGGCGGTAAAGTAGGCAATGCAAATGAAAAAAGCGAATATGGTAAAACAGAAGTTACATTTGATACAAGCAGTAAATTGCTCAAAGGTATTGATGAAAAAGAAATTTGCTGGATGAGCCATACCGATTTTGTCACAGAATTGCCAGAAGGTTTTCGTATTACAGGTAAAACAGCAACTTGTCCTGCGGCAACCATTGAATGTGCGGAAAAAGGTTTCTATGGTGTGCAGTTCCACCCAGAAGTAAACCATACACCAAAAGGCACAAATATGATTTACAATTTCTTGTATGAAGTTTGTGGTTGTAGTGGTGATTGGACAATGACCAATTATATCGAAGACCAAATTCAAAAAATCAGAGCACAAGTAGGCGATGGCAAAGCATTGTGTGCATTGTCTGGCGGTGTGGATTCTAGTGTAGTTGCAGCTTTGGTTTCCAAAGCAATCGGCAAACAGTTGACTTGTGTGTTTGTTGACCATGGCTTGATGAGAAAAAATGAAGGCGATGAAGTAGAAGCAGCGTTTGATGGTCTGTTTGATTCTCATTTTGTGAGAGCAAATGCACAAGAACGTTTCTTAAATAAATTAAAAGGTATTACAGACCCTGAAACAAAAAGAAAAACCATTGGTGAAGAATTTATTCGTGTATTTGAAGATGAAGCAAAGAAAATTGGGAAAGTGGATTATTTGGTACAAGGTACGATTTATCCAGACGTAATCGAAAGCGGCTTGGGTGATTCTGCGGTTATCAAATCTCACCATAATGTTGGCGGTTTGCCTTCTGTTGTAGATTTTGAAGAACTGATTGAGCCTTTGCGTTTGTTGTTCAAAGATGAAGTACGTCAAATGGGCTTAGAATTAGGTCTGCCTGAGCATTTGGTATGGCGTCAGCCTTTCCCTGGCCCTGGCTTGGGTATTCGTGTCATTGGGGAAGTGACAGAAGATAAATTGGAAATATTGAGAGAAGCAGATGCGATTTTTAGAGAAGAAATTGCAAAAGCAGGATTGGATAGAAGCATTAACCAATATTTTGCAGTGATTACAGATGTGCGTTCTGTGGGTGTTATGGGTGATTTTAGAACATATGATTATACTGTGGCACTAAGAGGCGTGACAACAACAGACTTTATGACAGCAGATTGGGCGAGAATTCCTTATGATGTGCTGGATAGAGTTTCTGTGCGTATTGTAAATGAAGTGAAACATATCAACCGTATTGTGTATGATATTACTTCTAAACCACCTGCAACGATTGAATGGGAATAATAAAAATGAAGCCGAAAACCTTTGTTACAACTGGGGTTTCGGCTTTTTTTATTCAACTTTTATAATGTGTTATTATGCTATGTCCTGCTGGTTTTGAGATATAGCTTAGTAAATGATAGCTTTTGTCATTTTGGTGAATTCTTTTTCTGGGGGGCAGGTAGTTCGTCATACATAGTTAGAAACAGTCTGCAAAGGAACGCCTTGTTATCAATATCATCAACTAAGAGCATTTCTTTTGCTCCCTCATATGGCAATTCATAAGTTGCTGTTGGCATAAGGGAAATTGCAGAAGGAACAGGTTTCACAAGCAAGCGATTATCATAGATACCACCAACAATTTTGCCACGAAAATAGAGGATATATTCCCCCATCATTGCTCGATATGAAATATCTTTTAATGCTGAAAGCTGTTCTAGTACAAAGCTTAAATAATCTTTACTGGAAGCCATAGTGTCACTCCTTTGAATGATTTGATTTATAGTATAGATTGAAAGGCGATATTTAATTCTTTGCAACGTTTATATAAGTGAATTCTTTCAGAAAATCGCTCTGCTGCTAATGCACATTCCGCAGATGTAGGGTGATTTTTTATCATCTCCCAACGAATTTCTTTTTGTTCTGTGGGGGGATGAACGCCACCTTTTCCCTGACCATCAATCAGTTCTTGAGATACTGCACCATTGCATACAAAAGTACCAATGATTTCATTCTTTTCTTTGACCAAATCTAATCCTGCTTCTATGGTTTGGCGAGCGTGGACGCTATCTGCATAATAACCAAGTGTGCAAAAAATACTAACTGCTTTGCCGTTAATGGTTTGCAAAAATGCTTTCATTTCATCATTTGGGTTGCCTGATATGCCCCAATATCCCAAAAGAATGATATCGCCATCCAAAACAGGGATACCATCTTTGAGATTATGTATGGTTTTGTGTTCCACATCGATTTCATGAAAGATTGTATCTGCTACTTTTTTTGTACAGCCTGTCAGGCTGGAATAAATCACTTGTACTTTCATATTGTCCTCCTTTATGGATGTTTTTGATTTTATGATAACATAATTATGATGCAATGCAAAGTGATTTACCATATGTGGGGAATGTTTTGAAAAGAAAGGTATTGACAAAATAAAATATTTTTGATAGTATGGGTGAGCAAAAAAATAAAAAATTTCATTATACTTATATAAGTTCATGAATGGATGGACGTTTCTACAAACTACCGTAATAGTTTTGCTATAAGTGATTTTTATAGTAAAACGATTACGGATTTTTTATTTTAAGGAGGAAGTATGGAAAATTCGAGATTGTTAGGGGAAGAAAAAATTTCAAAG
>JAHHTV010000143.1 GCA_020024395.1 Anaerotignum sp.
AGAATAGGCTTCATTTTTTGTAGGATAACAAACATCCAGTCTGTTGCCTTTGATAGCACCACCTGTATCGGCAGCTACTGCAACACCATATCCAGGTACATAAACTTTAGAACCCAAAGGAATGACTCTAGGGTCTACAGCAACCGTGCCTTTACCAGCTTTTGTACCAGTAGCAGTAATACCGTTACAACCAGGGTCAAAAGGTGTATAAGCGGTTGCTCTTACAGAAAATGCATGAGAATATGTGTGACCATCTATCACATTTTGAGATGATGATGTTGTTTCAGATACTTTTGGTTCAACCACTTTTGGTTGTGGTACTTTTGTACCAATTTCTATGATTTTATCAGTTGGTGCTGTGATAACTTTTTCTTCTACAAATACTGTATCAACCAATTCTACACCATGATAAATTTCTTTGTTTATAACAGATACTTTACCGTTTAAGCCTTTTTGTACCACACGGGTTTCACCTTTGAGCATTTCGTCATTTTCACGCTCTATGGTTTCAAATGGCATAGACTTTGTGGTAGAAACTAATTTTTCTGTTTGAGATGCTAATGTAATTTCCATCTGGTCTGTGATGGGTGTACTTTCTTTTGCATCAGTTGCAACATATTGGGTGTCCATATTTTCTTGTAATTCTACAAGTAATTCCCCAACTGTTTGTTTGTCGGTGGTTACCATACGGGGGACACCGTCCAAATCTAATACAACAGAATGCATACCTTCTTTTGTGTATGCGGACGCTGTGCCACAACCGATTGCTAATATAAATACTACGATAGCAAATACTCTAAGATGTGTTTTCATTTTCTCCTCCTTGAACGCAGGTTTGATTTTTATTTTGATTTTGTGGGAAACAAAATAATCTGCGTTCCGCTCGTTTTTGATGATAGACATTAGATTTTTATGCCTTGCCAAAAATTCTTTTTAGAAATTTTGGCATCGCAGTCGCAACGGATATGGAAGTCGTCACTTCCATATGAAATTACTATGTTTGATACAACTGCAAAAAATAAAGATATATCATAAAGATATACCTTCATTTCAATTACCATAGATATATTAACATATTTGTAACAATTATGCAACCCTTTTTTAAAAAAACAGTGATTTTGCGTTATCTTGTGTAACTTTTGCGACATTTTCTGGTGACAAATTTTTAATTTCTGCAATTTTATTTACAATATATTCCAAATTGCGAGAATCGTTGCGTTTGCCACGATTGGGGTTTGGTGCAAGATATGGTGAATCTGTTTCAATAAGAATTTTTTCCAAAGGAACGTGTTCTACAACTTCCACCAATTTTTTTGCATTGGAAAATGTGACAACACCACCAACACCAATATAAAATCCCATATTGGCATAATCCACAGCCATCTGCCAAGAACCAGAATAACAATGTATTACGCCTTGGCGTACAGAAGTGCTTTTGATGATTTCAAATGTTTCTTGTGAAGCTTCACGAGAATGAATGACAACAGGTTTTTTGACTTCTTCGGCAAGACGTAATTGTTGCCGAAACCAAAATTTCTGTAATTCTCTGGGGTGTGTGTCGTAATAATAATCCAAACCAATTTCACCGATTGCAACCACTTTTTTGTGTGCGGAAAGATGACGGAGCTCCGCAATGGTTTGTGATGACACATCGTATAATTCATGTGGGTGTATGCCAACAGTGGCATAAATATAGTCGTATTTTTCGGCAAGGCGAATGCTCTGTTTGGAGCTTTTGACATCGCAGCCAATATTTACCACATAATCAATGCCACAAGAGGGGAGAAGCGAAAGCAGCTCCTCCCTGTCCTCCCGAAAGCGTTTGTCATCATAATGGGCATGAGATTCAAAATACATTAGCTAATTCCACTGCCACTTTCAAAGTTTTCGTCCGCTGTGGTCAATACAGACAGTTTGCCTTCTCCGTCTTCGGCACACAGTATCATACCATAGGACATTTCACCCATCATTTTTCTGGGTTTCAAATTGTATACAACAACGACACGTTTTCCGACCAATTCTCCAGGGGCATAAGTGTCTTTGATGCCAGAGAAAATCACTCTTTCTTCATCGCCAAGTTTGACAACGTTTCTGAGTAATTTTTTGGAGCCTTTGACTTCGGCACTTTCCAGCACTTCACCCACTTTTAATTGTACTTTGCAAAAATCATCAATGGTGATTTCAGCAGGGTATTCTAGTTCGTCATGTGTTTCTTCTTTTTTCTGTTGATTTGCAATAGAAGTTGCCTGTGATGCTTTGATAGCAGCTTCCAGTTCTGCAAGTTCTTTTTTCATATCAATTCTAGGGAACAATGTTTCACCTTTGACTGCTTTAAGTGCTCTTGGCAATATGCCCCATGTTTTTGTGCTTTCCCAAGTGGTTGCTTCGCCATCTTCTATGCAGAATTGACAGCGTATTTTTGCTGGTGTATTGGGCATGAAAGGTGTTATCAATACAGAGATGATACGAATGCTTTCTGCTACATGATACAATGCATTTGCCAATTCACCTTTTTTGGACTCGTCTTTGCAAAGTATCCAAGGCTGTGTTTCATCAATATATTTGTTTGTTCTGCGTACCAAATTCCAAATTTCAATCAATGCATCACTAAAGAACATTTTTTCCATAGCCGTTTCCACATTGGTAACGGTTGTTTTTGCCATTTCTTGCAATTCTGCATCAAATGGTGTTGCAGTGTGTGTTTCGGGCAGTTGTCCACCGAAATATTTTTCAATCATACCAGCAGTTCTGGAAACCAAATTGCCCAAATCGTTTGCCAAATCGGAATTGATACGTTGTATGAGTGCTTCGTTTGTAAAGTTGCCATCTTGCCCAAATGCAATTTCACGCAACAAGAAATAACGAATGGCATCTACACCATATTTATTTACCAATACATTGGGGTCAACCACATTCCCAACAGATTTGGACATTTTGCCGCCATTGATGACCAACCAGCCATGTCCGAAAATTTGTTTTGGCAAAGGCAAATTTAATGCCATTAACATTGCGGGCCATATGATGGCGTGGAAACGTACAATTTCTTTGCCGACAACATGCACATCTGCGGGCCAGAATTTTTGGAATAGGCTGTCGTCTTCTGTACCATAGCCAAGCGCAGTGATATAGTTGGACAATGCATCTACCCAAACATATACAATATGCCCTGGGTCAAATTCCACAGGCACGCCCCATTTGAAAGAGGTACGAGATACTGCCAAATCTTCTAAACCAGGTTTGAGGAAGTTGTTAATCATTTCATTTTGGCGTGTGTTGGGTTGCAAAAATTCTGGATTTTCTTCCATATATTTGATAATTCTGTCTTGGTATTTGGAAAGACGAAAGAAATAGCTTTCTTCTTTCAACAACTCAACATCTCTGCCACAGTCAGGGCATTTTCCATCTACAAGCTGATGTTCTGTAAAAAAAGATTCGCAAGGTGTGCAGTACCAACCTTCGTAAGCACTTTTGTATATATCACCCTGGTCATACAGTTGTTTGAATATTTTTTGTACGATTTTAACATGGTAGTCGTCTGTGGTGCGGATAAATTTGTCGTAAGAAATACACAATGTATCCCACAGCTCTTTGATACCTTTTACCACTTTATCGGTGTATTGTTTTGGTGTCATGTTTTGGGTGTTTGCAATACGTTCGATTTTTTGCCCATGTTCGTCTGTACCTGTCAAAAACATGACATCATAACCACGCAGTCTTTTATAACGTGCCATGGTGTCTGTTGCAACAGTACAATAAGAATGCCCAATGTGTAATTTATCACTGGGGTAGTAAATGGGTGTGGTAATATAGAATTTTTCTTTTTCCACAAATATCACTCCTTTTTTATGAAATGGTTGTTTTTTTCAGATGATGGCAAAACAATAAAAAAAGCCGTCCTTTCTGACAAAGGACGGACAGCTTATCCGTGATACCACCTTATTTTGTCTTTTTTTCACAAAAAAGACCTCACTAGGTACTTTTCATACCTTTACGCCATAACGGGCGTATCCCGTCGCCGCCTATGCAAACAAAAACAAGCAGTCGGGGGCGAAGCTCCAAGGTCATGTTCGGCGATGGTTCTGCACCTCTTTTCAGCAAACAGAGGCTCTCTGTAGCATAGCAAATCGCTTACTCTCCTTTTCATAGCTGTTATCCCTTGCATTTTACTATATTTTGGGCTTTTCTGTCAACGGATATACATAGAAAACAAAAAAAGAAAATTTCCGCATCACAAAAATGTGTATGTGCG
>JAHHTV010000144.1 GCA_020024395.1 Anaerotignum sp.
CAAGCAGTCTACCTTCAAATAATGTCACCACACGCTTTTTCATAAGATTGACCATCTCTTTGTCATGTGTTGCCATCACAATCGTTACCCCCAAGCGATTGATTTCATCAAATAAATTCATCATATCCCAAGCAGCTGTACCATCTAGACCTGCTGTTGGTTCATCTGCAATCAGCACACCTGGATTATTCACAATCGCACGTGCCAGCATAATACGGGAACATTCACCACCAGAAAGCTCTGGAGGATATGCATACATCTTCTGACGCATACCTACCATACCCAATACCGTCGGAATTGCCTCTCTGCGGTATTTTTCTGTTTGACCGGTTGCCAACAATGCCAATTCTATGTTTTGATACACTGTATAACGATTCAAAAGCTGTATGCTTTCTTGAACAATCCCCATACGTCTGCGCAAAAAAGGAATGTGATCTCTGGGCAGATTGGTGATATCTATATCATTGAAATAAATGGTACCCTCAGTTGGCTGCTGTTCTTTTGTCAGCAGCTGCAAAAGCGTACTTTTTCCGGAACCGTTTTGCCCAGTCACAAATACAAATTCTCCTGGCGCAATGGACAGATGAATGCCCGAAAGCCCGACCATACCTTTGGGATAAACTTTACTGACTCCTTCCAATTTGATTGAAAACATATTTCCTCCGCCCTTATGCTTTGCCTGCTATTGATACATGCGAAAATATCTGCATTTTTATTTTGATACCGGCTTTGTACTTTATAAAATGATTGTCATACCCATCTGTATCAAACAGAACATACATCAATATATAAGCAAATTTTCCGCTCACAGAAAATCTGTGAGCGGAAAATTCTCTTTGTTTTTACTTTGCATAAAAAGATGCGCCACCTGCAATTTTTTCGCTCATTTGGCGATCTTTTTTGATTGTTTGTTCTACGATGCGATGTATTCTCTCTCTGATTTCACTATAGTGTTTGATTTCTGATGGTATCTTTTCTGACAGTTGCGGATTTTTGATGGCTCTTTGTGTGTTACCATCCAATGTATATATCAGCTCTTGTATCTCCTGATCCAATATACTGATGGTATCCATTTCCTGCGCACGCATTGTCATCACCATAATGATGGATTGTTCATCATTACATTGTAAAGTTTCCTCCAGTTCATCTGTCAGTCGAGAAACTTCAATCATATGGCGGTATTTTTCCTCCATTTTGTTTATCATTTCTTCCAGAGTTTCTCTTATTTCCATACTCACACCTCATATACGCTGTATGCGCTTTACCTTTCGTTTTGAATGCGGTCTGCTTCTTTGAAAGCATCTCTCAATTCTACAAAATGCTCTCTCAATTCAGAAATAATTTCTATATTTCTACTTGCACGCAAGCGCCCCAGCATATACATAAAATAATCATACATACGATACAGCTGTGCAGAAATTTCATAAGATCTATTCAAACTGTCTGTCAAATAACGAACAATTTCTATCACACGTTCTACAGCAGCATTAAATGTATCTATATCTTCTTCTTTCAGCGCTTTTTCTGCTACGATGAGACGTTTGATTCCTTCCTCATATAACAGTATCAGCAATTCACCTTTTGTCATTGTGTCTACTGACTGTTTTTTATATTGTTGATAGCCTCTCACATTCATAAACGTTTACAACCCTTTCCTCTTCGTTTGTTTATCCCGCAAACTGTTGTGCCAGCCAACTGCTTTGGGCATTCATATTGCTAATATATGTTTCCAAAGAGGCAAATCGTTTGTAGTAGTTTTGCGTTTCTCTTGCCAGCTTATCCTTCAGGATTTTGATTTGTTTATCAATACCATCTACATCCTTCTGTAATTTATTTCTCAGCATAGAAAGTGGTGACTCTGTCGCACCTGCTTTTTCTACAAAAATCCCCTTGGTTGCACCTGTTGTTGCAGCATATTTTTCAATTACATCATTAAGTCTGGCCATGATACCAGCACTTACCTGTACAGTTTCGCCCTTGTTATTGACAATTGTTTTGGACTCACCAGTAAAGATCTGTGCAACTGTATCACTGTCTTTTTCCAGAAATGCTTTGAATTTGGATTCATCAAAATTGATTTTGCCATTATCTCCATGTACCTCGGATACAGTAATGCCCATTTCCTCCAGCTTCTGTATCTGATCCGGTGCAGAGAACAGGAAGCGGATATCAGAAGTAAATTGACGCAATTCCGGGCTATTGAACAACATACCCTTTTGTGCCTTTTCTTCCCATTTCTTGATTTCGTCTTCGCTCATTTCTTCCTTCTGTTCATCTGTCAAAGGAGGGAATTCACGATCTCTTTTTTCTTTCAGCTCATCATTGCTATATTTGATGATATCATTGAATGCAGTGATCATCTCCTTGACAGTATTTGTTATTTTTTCGCTGTCTACCTTTGCATCAAAAGTAACCGCCTGAGAAGGATCTGTACCATCTACATTAAATGTACCACTGACTGTGACAGTCATACCATTTACTGTAAAGGAATTACTGGAACGAGTAACTTTTACAGGCTTCAAGCCACCAGCGCCATCATAATCCACGTATACCTCTGCATCCTTACCTTCTTTGGTTACCATAGGACCAAACAAAGCTTTTGCATTTTCATCAAATGTAATCTGACCTGCACCCTCCTGTTTTGCAACAATGCTGAATTTATTGGCTTCGAAAATATAGTTTGCTCGAACACCTGCATCACTGTCATTGATGGCTCTGATGACATCCTTCATGGTTGTAGATTCATTGAATGTACCTTTGCCAATAGTAACGCCATTGATGGTAATGCCATTTTGGATAATATCTTGCAGTTTATCTGTCTGAATAGAATCCTTCAATGCTGCATCCATATCCATACGGTTTGCCTGTCCCTGCTTCAAATTCAATGCCTTAAGTACTTCATCACTACCACCTGTAATCTGGAATGTTGAATTGGGGTCTTCTGTACCAGCACTATCTTTGACTGTTTTAAATTGCAGCTTGTTTCCTGTCAAATCTACTCTCACTTTATTCTGCCCAATCACACGATCCAATTCAGATTGGATATGTGTCTGTATATGTTTTACTGCTTCCTCAGGAGTCTTGCCTGCCAATTCATCTTTTGTGGGTATTTTGATTTTGATGGCTCTGCCATTGTAACTGAAGTCCAATGTTTTTGTATTATCCTTTGTGCTGCCAACCAAATCTGCAAATGATGTTTTGTTCTGCAGTTTTTGTAGTGCTTCATCGGTGAGTACATTGGTACCTGTAATGGTATTGCTCGTTTCTGTTTTATCCCCAACTTTCCAGCCAACGGTATTGAGCAGTGTTTCGCTGCCACCAGTGATTTCCAATGCATTGTCATTGATTTCCTTCATGCTCAGCTTGCCATCAGTAAGTTCTACCTGAATATAATCACTCAACTTTTTGGAGTCATTGCCTACCACTTTTGTGTCTGCAAGCTTTGCATTCAGTTCCTCTTGTAACTCTTGTACTGTACTATATGCTTTAGTACTGTCTAAGCTAATGGAATAAGAATTTCCACCATGTTTGATGGATATGTAGTTTCCCGATAATTGACTTGTGGTGGTACCATTGACTAAAATTTCGCCGCCTGTCAATGTAGAACTACTAACTTGATTTTGAGATACTGCACTTGCCTTTTCCGCAAGCTGTGCTACCCCTACGATGCTTGCATCAGCGCCATTGGTAAGCGTTCCGCTTACACTGACATACTGGCTGTTTGCACCAACTGCAGTGATCTGGTTTTTGCCAAAAAAGCTTTCACTGCGCAGATTGGTAGAAGAAGAATAGCTGGTAAACTTCTTCTGAAAGTCAATCAATTTGGAACTGATTGCACGATAATCATTCATCTGCCACTGTAACAACTGTTTGGACTGATACTGCTTTGCAATTTTCGCTTGTGTTGCTTTGGTCATATTTTCTACAAGAGCATCTACGTCTAAGCCACTGGCCAAGCCTGTAATACGGTTCGCTCCGCCAATCAAGCCTCTCATAGAACTGCTTATTGAATTCACAGATGACATATCAACATCTCCTCTCAAATAAAAAACTATATTTTTTGCTATACTTATCTATCGACATATAGTATACTTTTATTAAGTAACTTTGTAAACTTTTTAAAAAACATATCATCTAATCCATTATCATAGCAATGGGAGGAATTTGACTTGGCATACATAATTACACTTACCAACCAAAAAGGCGGCGTAGGAAAAACAAC
>JAHHTV010000145.1 GCA_020024395.1 Anaerotignum sp.
ACCCGAGACACCTGGATTAAAAGTCCAGTGCTCTACCAACTGAGCTAGTGACCCGTGACAACGTAGATTATTATATATGGTATGTCCGAATTTGTCAACAGGTTTTTTTGTATTTTATTTCATACAATGAAAAAATAAAAAATCACCGCATAGCATAAGTGATATTGCGGTGATTGAAAAATATTTTACATATCTTCTGGCAGTATTTCTAACCAATAGTTATCAGGGTCATTGATAAAATAAATACCCATTTCTGGATTTTCAAAACAGATGCAACCCATTTCTTGATGTTTGGCATGGGCAGCGGCATAATCTGGCACGGTGAATGCCAAATGAAATTCATTTTCTCCAAGGTTATAGGGTTCTGTTCTGTCACGCAGCCATGTCAATTCTAATTGAAAATCGGTGATGCCATCGCCAAGATACACCAGTTTCCAGCTACCATCAGGGGCTTCTTTACGACGTACTTCTTTTAAGCCAAGTGCAGCTTCATAAAAAGCAAGGCTTTTTTCCAAATCCAAAATATTGTAATTATAATGTGCAAATCGAAATTGCATAGTATCGCTCCGTTCTTTGTGATATTATTCGTGATGATGATGTCCACAATCGCAATCATGGTCATGATGATGTGTGCCGCAATCGCAATCATGGTCATGATGATGATGTGTGCCACAACTACAATCGTGGTCATGATGATGTGTGCCGCAACTACAATCGTGGTCATGTGTATGTGCTGTATGGGTAATGGATTGATAGCCACTTTCTTGGAATATCATGCCTACTTTGTCCACAATTAAAACTTTTTGTTCTAAAGAACTGGTTTTGTCTATGGCTTGTGCAACCATATCCATGACAGTATGCACATCAAATATGGGCGGCAATGCTCCAATGAGTGTTTGCATTGCAATTTTTCTGGTTTGTACAGGCAATGTTTCTAAATAACTTCTTGTTTTTTGTATAAATTCCGTAAAGAGTATCTTTTTTTCTGCATCTGTGGCAGCAGGCAAATTTTCTGGCAATGAGAACTGGAATAATTGGTCATTTAAATCGCCAAAATAACAATCTCGAATAAATTCTTCTGTCCACAATATTTTTTGTGTTTCCTCATCAAATTGTGCAAATGTTTGCACTTTTTCTAATAAAGCATATTCTTGTTTTGCAATGGCATTTGCTTTGTCTATGACAGGTTCCACAGCTTCTTCTAATTGTTCTGTCAATGTTTCCAAAAAAGCAGATTTTTCGGTTTCATTCCATTCGCCATTGAAAAAGTCACAGACAGCATGGTATAAATCGCTATGACATGTTGCATGTTCTGTTAAGTCTTTGAAGTTGTATGTCAGATATAACAACAATATCAAAGAATTGATGTCATGCAGCATACAAGAAAAATATTCTTCGATTTCTTGCAGTTGTTCCAAGATATCTTTTAATGATACATAATGGTTTTGTAATGTTTCATTGTCCATGTTGTGTGGCATTGCCATACGTTTTTCCCCAATATATCTTGCAATTTCTGGGAAATATTTGCCATAAAGGGGATTGCTTTCTGGGCAGCAAAATCCTTCAAAAGCACGCAAAGAACAAATGATAAGTTCTTTGCTTTCTCCCGCAAATGCAGCTTGCAGGCTTTGTTGTATGATGTCATAATATTTTTCACGTGCAATGTGCAAAGGCAAACATTGTAAGAGCTTTCCCATAGCTGTTTTTTGTGACAACAATGTTTCTTGTTCTTCCAAAAAAGTATGACAATCTGCAAAAAATAATGACCAGTCGATTTTTTCGTCAGAAATATGTTCTTCTTTGTATTTGCGTATGGCAATTTGGTCACTGACCAATGTGGAAGCAACATTCCATTGTGAAAAATAACTGTATATGGTTTCATATATGGAAAACAACTGTTTTTTCAATCCCATACAATGTTCCAATGTGGCTGCTTTGACAGATTGTTCCCCATCTAATATATCTTCTAATGCCAATGTTGTTTTTAATATTTCTTTTCTAATGGATAAAATGTCATCATGTATGGGATAGGGCAGTGGTTGTTCGCCCCGTTGGGCATCTTCCATAGTACTCATCAGCAAAAGTAACAGACTGCCTACTGCTTGTTGATAAATATAGTCGGCAGAAAGATTTTTGATTTGTTGTTCCAGTGTGTTTGATTGCACGATGTTTCGCTCCTTTCGTTATGGTTTCAGTATGCATTATACTGGAAAGCTTGTATGGGAACAAGTAGACGTTGATAAAATTATCAAACAGAAACAGATTTTTGGTATGTATGACTGTGTTTTGGGACAAACTGTAAATGTATAATCATATGAAAAATTAGAAAGGGTGTATGGTATGTCTTTGAAAGGAACAAAAACAGAACAAAATTTATTGGCAGCATTTGCAGGGGAATCTATGGCAGCAAACAAATATGATTTTTTTGCACAGCAAGCATCAAAAGAAGGGTATGAACAAATCAGTGGGTATTTTCAAGAAACGGCATATAATGAACGCCAACATGCAAAAAAAATATTCTGCTTTTTAGAAGGAATTGGCACAACAGAAGAAAATTTGAAAGCGGGTGCAAATGGCGAAAGAGAAGAATGGACAGACATATATCAAAAAATGGAAGAAACAGCTAGGGCGGAAGGTTTTGGCGATATTGCAATATTTTTCAAAAATCTTGCTTCTGTGGAAAAACAACATGAGGAAAGATATGCAACATTATTGAAATTGTTGCAAGAAAAAAGAGTGTTTGCAGATACAGAACAAACAGTTTGGGTTTGTCGTAACTGTGGTTTTGTATATGTGGGCAAAGAAGCACCCAAAAAATGCCCTGTATGTGAACACCCACAAGGATATTTTGAAAGAAAAGCAGAAAATTATTGATTTTGGGAGCGAATATTCGCTCTCTTACATAAAAAAACACATATCCAAAAGAAGTCGGACATAAATTTTAATAATGACAGATATGGAGGGTTTGGGTATGAAACGAAAACTGCAAGGGGCAGTACTGACAATCTGTTGTTGCTTGGGATTTTGTTTGCCTGTAACAGCAGAGCCGAAACAATATGAAAATATGACAGATTTGGGGTTACAATCAAAAAGTGCCATACTGGTAGATGCAGCAACGGGTAGTATATTATATGAACAAAACAGCCATGCTGTGTTACCGCCTGCCAGTGTCACAAAAGTAATGACAATGCTTTTGATTTATGAAGGAGAAAGAGATGGAAAATTTGCATGGACAGATACCGTGCAGGTGAGCGAACATGCAGCGTCTATGGGCGGTTCACAGGTATTTTTGGAAGAAGGAGAAACACAAACAGTCGCTGATTTGACAAAATGTATTGCCATCGCTTCGGCAAATGATGCAGCAGTAGCAATGGCAGAGTTTTTGGCAGGCAGTGAAGATGCATTTGTGCAGAAAATGAACGAAAGGGCAAAAGAATTGGGCATGGAAGATACAAAGTTTGTCAATGCTTGTGGTTTGGATACAGACGGTCATGTCAGCAGTGCATATGATATTGCATTGATGAGTAGAGAATTGATGCACAATTTCCCACAGATTAAAGAATATACCACAACATGGCAAGATACCATCACACACCACACAAGACGAGGAGATGAAGAATTTGGTTTGACCAATACAAATAAACTGATACAATGGTATGAAGGGGCAACAGGATTGAAAACAGGCTCCACAGGGAATGCGTTATATTGTTTGTCAGGTACAGCAGAGCGTGATGGTATGGAATTGATTGCTGTGGTGATGGCAGCACCAGATTTCAAAACACGTTTTCGAGAAGTGATGCAGCTATTGGATTATGGATATGCAAATTATGGCATAGAAAAAGGACGAGAAAAAGGCTATGTAGTAGGTGAAATACCTGTGGAAAAAGGCATGGCAGATATGGTCGAAGCAATTACAGCAGAAGAAATATCTGTGTTGGTGCCAAAAGACAGTGAACAGAAATGGGAAACAAAAACAGAAATGTTGCCCGTTTTGCAAGCCCCCATTGCAGCAGATACAAAAGTGGGTGAGATGATATATTACATAGAAAATGAAGAAGTGGGTCGTGTGGATTTGAAAGCGGCAAAAAGTGTGGAAAAAATCAATATTGAAACGATGTTGTGGCGGTTATTGTCACAATGGTGTTAAAAGTGTGTGGAAACACACGCTTTTTTTATGTGTTGTAGAAGTTTGACAGTATGCATAATTT
>JAHHTV010000146.1 GCA_020024395.1 Anaerotignum sp.
CCTTTTTATGTTTATATAAAATCTGTCATTTGATTTCTATTTTTTATCAAGCTTTTTTACCTGCTGCCAAGCAATCATAAGCGAATTGTGCATACAATGCAGCACCACGTTCCAGAACAGGTTCATTCAATGTATAGTGGTCATTGTGGTTACCAACTGTCATACCCAATTCTTCATTACGAGTACCTACATACCCAAAAATTGCAGGAATTTTTTCTGCATAGAAAGAGAAATCTTCGCTACCCATCATTTTAGGCAGTTCTTTCAAGCAATCTTCGCCATAAAGTTTTACAGCTGCATCATGTGCAATTTTATTCAATTCATCATCATCATTGATTAAAGCATTTGCAAAGCTTTCATATTTCAATGTAGCCTCTGCACCAAATGCTTTTGCAGTATTTTCTGCAATACGACGCAAACCTTCTTCAATTTTTTTACGGAATGCAGAATCAAATGTTCTGGTTGTACCAGACAATGTTGCATGGTTTGCAATGATATTGTGACGTTGTCCAGCGTGCATTTCACCAATAGACACAATCAAAGGATTGAGAGGGTCATTGTTTCTGGAAATAAAGGATTGAATATTATTTACAATCGCACACGCTGCCAACAATGCATCAATGCCCATATGAGGTTGTGTTGCATGTGCAGAAACGCCATTTACTTCGATTGTAAAGCAGTCCATACTTGCCATACGAGGGCCTGGTTGTACATTCAAGTAAGGTTCTTCCAATGTAGCCCATACATGCTGTCCAAATATTGCATCTACGCCGTCCAAAATGCCAGCTTCTACATAATATTCTGCACCGCAGCCTGTTTCTTCTGCTGCTTGGAAAATCAGTTTTACATTGCCTTGGAGTTCGTCTTTTGTTTCTATCAACATTTTTGCTGCACCCAAAAGCATTGCCATATGGTTATCATGTCCGCAAGCGTGCATAACACCTTCATTTTCACTTGCAAAAGGTAAACCTGTTTTTTCCAGTACAGGCAAAGCATCAATATCTGCACGCAATGCTACAGTACGACAACCAGCTTCTGCTTTTCCGCCGTACAGCATTGCACAAAGACCAGTATGATTTTCAAAACGTTGGATTTCTTCATAACCCATTTTACGCAATTCGCTTTCAATATGTTCTGTTGTTTTCACTTCTTGCAAACTTAATTCTGGGTAACGATGAAACCATCTACGTTGTTCGACAGTATATTCTTGTGTTTTACTTGCTAAATCTTTATAATTCATGCCACAACCTCTTTTCTATTTTCATAAAAGTAAAAATATAATGCTTTTTATTGATACAATTTTTTATCATTATGATATTACAGCATAGAAGCAAATGCCCCAGCAATCAAAACAGATGTAATGGTTACAGTTGTAAAACCACCTACAATCATAGGAGGGAACATATGGTCCATAAGATATGCTTTTTCTTCTGGTGTTTTTGCCAATGCAGTACAAGTATTTTCAGTAATAACCGCATTTGGAGGGAATCCATACAATGCAGTCAATGCAGTTGCGAAACACATACAGAAAGAACGTTTGAGTATCTTAGCAATAATAAAACAGAATACTGCCATACCTGCAACACCAATTACAATCAAAATCAACATAGGACCAATCATGCTCAAAAGCATTTCAGGTGTACAATCTTTCAAACCGTCGAATATGTACATCATCAATGCAAACATAACAATCCCGTAAGAATTACTTTTGTTCAAGCTGTTTTCGTCCAAGAAACCAATGGTTGTAAAAATAATACCCAAAAGCAAAGCCCAAATAGCACCACTAATTTTTCCGATAACAGGGAAAGAAATGCTACCAAGTACTGTTGCAAAGAATGCTACCAAGCCCAATTTTGCCAACATCATAACAGTTGTGTTCCATTTTGGAGACATTTCAGGCAACAATTTTTTTGATTTTGTATCAGAACCAACTAAATTACCGTTTACAGTATCAATACCGCTACCTTCCGCAGATGCATCATTTTTTGCATTAGGTTGGAATTGTTTCAGCAATTTTTTACCTTCCAACTGCAAACAAACAGCAGTCAGTGGATAACCTGCAAACCCTTGTACACAATACATGGTAATTGCAAAAATTGCAGCTTCTTTCAAACCTGCTGCTTGTGCAGCGTCCATCATTGTGGTTGCTGCCACAATACCACCAGTCAGTGGAGGCAAGCCTGCAATCACGTATGTACGATCCATAATCATAGGACAAAGCAATAAAGCAAATACAGTCATACCTGCAAGCCCTACCAAACAAGCAACAATGGTTTTCCATTGTTCTACCAACTGTTTGATACTAATAACAGTACCCATGTGGGTAATAATCAAAAATAAACCAAGTGAACTACCAAATGGCAGCAATGTTGCATCGGTTACAACATTTGTTGGTACAAATGTCCAATACCCAACCAACATAATAATCGCAGTTACAAACACAGAAGGAACCCAAGCCTTCGTCAAAGTTGAAACAACTTCACCGATAATATATGCTGCAGCACAAATAAAAAATGCTAACGCAAAATTATACATAGTTTTTATTCCCCTTTCTCATACAATCAATACTATTTGATATACCAAATAATCATAAACTCCTTATATTATCCTATTATTTCGGTTATAACATGAAGTATTTGTATATAATTTTTGTTTATGCTGTCTTGCCTCCTTTCCTACATAGCATCATTTTATGTAAGTTATGATAACATAACAAAAAATGTCATTCATAAAAAATTATTGTGCATTAAAATCCAATGCCACTTGTGCATATACCATAGCACCTTTCAAAAGCTGTGACTCGTCTACACAAAATTTACCAGAGTGATTTGGCCAAATGGCACCACAATCTGGATTATTTATGCCAAGCATTGCTATCGCCCCTGGTACTTCACGCACAAAAAGTGCAAAGTCTTCTGCACCTGTGGTCGCAGGTTTGCTGGCAAGACAATCTTCTCCCATAATTTTCTTTGCTGATTTTTGTGCCAATGCCACAAATGTTGCATCATTGATGACAGGTGGTGTAATCCGTTCATACACAAGTTCTGCACTTGCACGATATGTTTGTGCGGTATGTTCTACAATACGCTGCATACGATTTTCAAACTGCTCCCATACCTGTGTATCAAAACAACGTGTGGTACCTGTCAATTCACAATCTTCTGCAACAACATTAAAACGTGTACCGCCATTGATTGTGCCAACGGTCACAACTGCTGGTAAGCTAGGTGCAATTTCTCTGCTTACAATAGATTGCAGATTGTTCACCATAGCCGCAGCCGTCACCACTGCATCTATGCCATCATGTGGCTCAGCACCATGTGCACCTTTTCCACTGATTTTAATATTAAACATGTCAGCAGAAGCCATTCTAGGGCCTGCCTCCAAAGAAATTTTTCCTGCTTCTATCATTCCCCAAACGTGAATGGCAAAACAAGCATCTACACCATCCAACGCACCTTCGTCCATCATTGCTTTTGCACCTTTGGCAATTTCTTCGGCAGGTTGGAATGCCAACTGCACGGTACCACATAAACTATCTTTCATATCATTCAAAATCCGTGCCGCAGTCAGCAACATAGCTGTATGACAATCATGACCACAAGCATGCATCACCCCTTCATTGATACTTGCATAAGGTACACCTGTGATTTCTTGTACTGTCAATGCATCCATATCTCCACGCAACAATATTGTTTTTCCAGGGTGACTGCCTTTTATGGTTGCCAATATACCTGTTTCCATACCACATGGACGCCATGGAATACCAAACTTATCTAATTCTTCTTTCACAATTTTGCTAGTATTGTACTCTTTTGTACTCACTTCTGGGTGCATGTGAAAATAACGACGTTTCTCAATGAGATAGTCGTTATATCCCTGTGCAATGTCTTGTAAAATCATGTTAAACACCTCGTTTTTTATATTATTTGTATTGATAATGGACTTTTGTAAAAGCACTAAAACGTCTTGTGTATCGCAAATAGATTGCTTATACTTCGTTTTTCTAAGTTTCAAAAAGTTTTGAAAAATCATTTTAGAAAAGAATATAGAAGAAAAACTTGCACATATTTTGTATACATATAAAAATAGATATAAATGAAAGTGTTATTTTATTGTAATATATCATGATATTCTGTTATGTCAAATATATATGAAAAAAAGCTATTTTCTACTCTGTTATACAACATTTGTT
>JAHHTV010000147.1 GCA_020024395.1 Anaerotignum sp.
CAAGAAGTATGGTATACTTTTGCAAAAGAATGAAATACAATCAAAAGCTCTAATTGTAAAAAATTAGGGCTTTGTGTCATGTACAAAAAGGAGTGGAAGACATGAGTTTGTTTGAACGATTTAGAAATCAAGAAAAAGGGCAAGAAATATTTGTGGTGGTTGGTTTGGGAAATCCAGGGAAACAATATGAGCAGACAAAACATAATGTTGGTTTTTTGGTGATTGATAAATTGGCAGAAAAGTATCAAATTCCAATGACAAAATTTCAATATAAAGCATTTGTAGGAAGTGGCATGATAAAAGATAAAAAGGTACTTTTGGTAAAACCCCAAACATTTATGAATTTGAGTGGGGAAAGTGTACGAGAGATTGTCAATTTTTATAAAGTACCACAAGAACGTTTTGTTGTCATTTATGATGATACTTCTTTGCCTATGGGACAAATTCGATTGCGTGAAAAAGGTAGTCATGGTGGACATAATGGCATACGAAATATCATACAGTTAATGGGTACAGATGTTTTTGGCAGAGTCAAAGTGGGTATTGGTGAAAAGCCAAATGGTTGGGATTTGGCAGATTATGTACTGGCAAAATTTGAAACAAATGATTTGCCGTTGATAGAAAGTGGTATGGATAAGGCGACACAAGCTGTGGAATGGATATTATCCAGAGGTATGCAAGATGCCATGAACCGTATGAACCAACGCCAAAAACCCAAACAACAAGAACAAACAAAAGAGGTGAAAGCATGAAAAGCCTGACAGACCCTCTGTTGGAATTGAAAAGCTATCAAACATTATTACAAGAAATTAAAAATAACCACACACCTGTATTTGCCACAGGTGTGATTGATGTGCAAAAAGACCATTTATTGTATGGGTTACAATGTCATACAAAACGTCCGTTGTTGTTGTTGACATATAGCGAAATGCGAGCAAAAGAGATTTGGGAAGATATGCGGTTTTTT
This sequence comes from Anaerotignum sp., assembly GCA_020024395.1. Lineage (GTDB taxonomy): Bacteria > Bacillota > Clostridia > Lachnospirales > Anaerotignaceae > Anaerotignum. The sequence goes on from JAHHTV010000147.1 coordinate 968, forward strand.
ATCAAAGACTGTATGCATTATCCTGCAAAAGATATTTTGTTTTATAGTGCAGATGTACACAGTATGGAAATGAACAGACAACGTTTTTTGGTATTGGAAAAACTGCTTGCAGGAGAATGTAGCTGTATTGTGGCGTCTATGGAGGCTTTGCTGGACAGATATCCAAAAAAAGATGTCTTTTCTTCTTTTATACTGCATTTGCAAATAGGAGAAACATATGATTTGAACGCATTGGTGGAACAACTGGTATATATGGGGTATGAAAGAGCAGAGCTGGCAGAAAGTCATGGGCAATTTGCTGTGCGTGGCGGTATATTAGATATATACCCTTTGACAGCAGATGATGCTGTGCGTATTGAGTTTTGGGATGATGAAATAGACAGTATGCGTAGTATGGACGCACAAAGCCAGCGTTCGATAGAGAATTTGGAACAAGTGACGATTTTTCCAATGCGAGAATTGGTGTATGACAAAGATTGTGCATTGCAAGCAGCAACAGATATGAAAAAAGACTATGAAAAGGCAATGCAACAAATGCAAAAATCCGATATAGAAAATGGTGTGGAACGATTGAAAGAACATATTGGCGAAAATATAGAAAGATTGCAAACAGAATATACATTTCCATCTGTGGGCAGTTTTATTTCTTATTTTTATGATGATACAGAAAGTTTGCTTTCTTATTTGCCACAAGATACCATACTGTGCTTTGATGAGCCACAACGTTTGGCAGAGCATATGGATACATTGCAACAAGAATATGAGGAAAGTATGAAAGGGCGTATTGCACAAGGATTTTTGCTGCCTGCACAAAGTCGTATTTTATTTGATTATGAAGATGTTTTGATACAGGCAAAAGATTTTGCACAGGTGCTTTTGGCAGGTCTTTCTATAAAAACGCCACATTTTACACCAGAAGAACAAATCGATTTTGTTGTCAGAACAACGCCGTCTTTTCAAAAACGTGCAGATTTATTTTGTGAGGAATTGTCCAATTTGAAAACACAAGGGTATCGTGTTGTAATATTGGCTGGTACAGGCACAAAAGCACAACGTATGGCAACAGAATTGCAACATATGGATTTGCCAGCAGTATATGTGGAAGATTTGGAAAAAGAAATACAAAAAGGACAAATTTGGGTTACAAAAGGTGCATTGACAAAAGGGTTTCAATATGATTTGATACGTTTTGCTGTATTTTCTGACAGTGAAATATTCGGAAAAGCACAAGAAAAAAAACGTAAAAAAAGAAAAAACAATGGTGTTGCAATACAAAGTTTTTCTGATTTGCATATTGGGGATTATGTGGTGCATGACAATCATGGGATTGGCGTGTTCAGAGGTTTGGAAAAAATATCCGTAGATGGTGTGCATAAAGATTATATGAAAATATCATATCGAGATGGTGGCAATCTGTTTGTACCTGTCAGCCAAATGGATATGATACAAAAATATATTGGCGCAGGCGGTGCAGCCCCAAAATTGAATAAATTAGGTGGGCAGGATTGGGCAAAGGCGAAGGCAAAAGCAAGAAGTGCTGTCAAAATATTGGCAGAAGATTTGGTGGCACTTTATGCAAAAAGAGCAGCAGCAAAAGGATTTGTATACAACAAAGATACAGTTTGGCAAAAAGAATTTGAAGAAGCATTTCCATATGAAGAAACGGAAGACCAATTAAGTGCCATTGAAGATGTGAAAAAAGATATGGAAAGCACAAAAGTTATGGATAGATTGGTTTGTGGTGATGTGGGATATGGAAAAACAGAAGTTGCCATTCGTGCTGCATTCAAAGCCGCACAAGAGGGCAAACAAGTTGCATATCTTGTGCCGACAACTATATTAGCACAACAACATTATAATACATTTGTACAAAGAATGGCAGATTATCCTGTTAAAATTGAATTGCTTTCTCGTTTTCGGACACCCAAACAGCAAAAACAAAGTTTACAATCATTGGAAAAAGGGTTTTCGGATATTGTCATTGGAACACATCGGATATTATCAAAAGATGTGAAATTCAAAGATTTGGGGCTTGTGATTGTGGATGAAGAACAACGTTTTGGTGTGGCACATAAAGAAAAATTGAAAGCATTGCGAGAAAATGTGGATGTGTTGACATTGACAGCAACGCCAATTCCTCGTACATTACACATGAGCCTTGCAGGTATTCGTGACATGAGTTTATTGGAAGAACCACCACAAGAACGCCGCCCCATACAAACGTATGTGATGGAAAATAACCCAGAATTTGTCAGAGAGGCAATACAAAGAGAATTAAGTCGTGATGGACAGGTATTTTATTTGTATAATCGTGTGGAAAGTATTGCAGAAGAAGCATTTCGTGTGCAAAAATTGGCACCAGAAGCCAATGTTTCATTTGCACATGGGCAAATGTCTGAAAGGGAACTAGAAAATATCATGCAAGATTTTATTGCAGGAGATATTGATGTTTTGGTATGCACAACCATTATTGAAACAGGTATGGATATTTCCAATGTGAATACCATTATTATACAAGATGCTGACCGTATGGGGCTTTCGCAGTTGTATCAGCTACGGGGGCGTGTAGGCAGAAGCAACCGCACTGCTTATGCGTATTTGATGTATAAAAGAGATAAAATGCTCAGAGAAACGGCTGAAAAACGATTGCAAACCATTCGAGAATTTACAGAGTTCGGTTCTGGATTTAAGGTTGCTATGCGAGATTTGGAAATTCGAGGTGCAGGCAATTTGTTGGGAGCAGAACAACATGGGCATATGGAAACGGTTGGGTATGATATGTACTGTCGTTTATTAGAAGAAGAAGTACAAAATCTCAAAGGAGAACTTGTTGCAGAAACATTTGAAACCACTGTGGATTTGCAGGTCAATGCATATTTGCCTGATTTTTATATCCGCAATCAAGAACAACGTATGGATTTGTATAAAAAAATTGCAACCATTCAAACATTGGAGGAATATTACGATATACAAGAAGAATTGGAAGACAGATATGGCGATTTGCCAAAAAGTGTACAAAATTTACTGGAATTGGTACTTTTGAAAGCAGAAGCACATGCTTTGGGGATTTGTGCCATACAGCAAAAAGGTACCAATATTGTAGTGGAATTTCGTTCGGATGCACCATTAGACCCACAAAAGCTGACAAAATGTATTACACAAAACAAAGGTAGATATTTGTTTACCGCAGGTGTATCACCTTATGTGACTGTAAAA
>JAHHTV010000148.1 GCA_020024395.1 Anaerotignum sp.
TTTGATTTCTTTTGCTTTTTCTGCATTGTCATACAATAAGTCAATCACTGTTGCTGCTAACATTTTTGCAGGCAATATATATGCCTTGTCTGTATCTGCAATTTGATATTCTTTTGCATGCAAACCACCTGTCACACCGCTTGCCCAAATATGCATACAAGGTTTTAGCTGTGAAATATCGCCCAAATCTGTAGAGCCTGCTGTTTCATAACGTTCTACAAAACCATTTTTGTCTACGCCTGCCCATGCAATCATATTTTCACGATACAAAGCGGAAAGATTGCGGTCTGTTTTCATTGGCAAATATCCCATTTTATCACGGATTTCCACTTTACCGCCCAATGCCAAAGCTGCTGCTTTCAATGCACGATTGACTTTTTCTGATGCGTCCGTCATTGCTTCTACACAAAATGCACGTACCATAATTTGCATTTCCACTTTTGCAGGCACAACATTCACCAGCTCGCCGCCTTCTGTAATGATTGCACTCACACGCACTTTGTCTTCATCTTTGAATGTTTCTCTTTGTGCGTGTATGTTATTCAGTGCCAGCTGTGCCATATTCAATGCATTGATACCTGCAAATGGTGCAAAACCTGCGTGAGATGCTTCACCCAAGAAAGAAACGGTTTTTGTAATAAATCCATTACAGTCTGTATTGACAATGCAAGCCTTTTTCGGGTCTTCCATTTCCATCATATGGCATTGCAATACCATGTCAATATCATCAAAACCGCCTCTTTTGACATATTCTTGTTTGCCGCCATAAAATGAAATTTTGCCATCTGCAATCAAACCATCACGATATGCATAATCCACACATTCTTCTGCTGGAATGGCAATAAACTCTACATTGCCTGCCAATTCTTTCCAAATACCGGATTTTATCAAACCAATCGCACAACCATATATATTCGCCAACTGTACATTATGTCCGCAAGCATGTACATTGCCTTCTTTTGTACTGTCTTTATGGTCTGCACATACCACACAATCTAGTTCCCCAATGACACCCACTGTCATACCATCTTTTTTATCCATATATGCTTTACAACCTGTATATGCAATTTCTGTTTCCAAATGCATACCCAATGTCCGAAATGCTTCTGTGATTGTTTTGGTTGTTTGAAATTCTTTATACCCCAATTCTGGATTGCGGTAAATTTGTTCACCAACTGCTTTGATATTTTCACATTCTGCATCAATGGCTTCCATACATCTGCGTTTTAATTCTTCTTTATTCATTATTTTTCCCCCTTCATACGCCTTCTTATTCAGCAGACATCATATGTCTGATTACTTTTGTTGCTTTATATACTTCGTCCATATCCAATGATTCATTTACGGTGTGTACATCTTTCATACCCAAACCTAAAATCACACTACGGTATCCATGCCCTGCCAATACATTTGCATCACTACCACCACCAATCACCATCAATTCAGGCGTAATACCTTGTGCTTCCATTGCTTTTTTTGTTTCTTGTACCAATGCACAATCCAAATCCAAAGACAATGTAGGATATGCCAATTCATGAGAAAATGTATAAGTTGCCCCCATTTTCTCTGCCGCTTTTTGACAGCATTGTTCCATATGTTGTAACTGTGCTGCCAATTTTTCCATAGAATGAGAACGAATTTCTGCTGTAAATGTTACTTCATCTGTTACAATATTGGTTGCTGTACCACCTTCTATATGTCCAATATTGGAAGTCGTTTCTTTGTCAATACGTCCAATATGCATATCTGCAATGGCTTTTGCTGCTGCAACAATGGCATTGATACCTTTTTCTGGTTCAATCCCTGCGTGTGCCTTTTTACCGTGGAATGTCATAGAAATCGCTTCCATTGCGGGTGCTTTGTACGCAATCACCCCCGTATCACCTGTTGCATCTGCAATCACCAGGTCTTTACAAGGCAACATATCCAAATCCATATGTTTTGTGCCTTGCATACTGATTTCTTCAGACGCAGTAAACACCAAATATATATCACGATGTGCTACACCTGTTTCCAAAATATCTTCTACGGCTTCTAATATTGCTGCAATCCCTGCTTTGTCATCTCCGCCCAATGTGGTTGTACCATCTGTACGAATGATAGCACCATCTATTATCGCTTTCACACCTTTACAAGGTTCGATTTGGTCCATATGTGCCACAAAGCCCAATGGCATTTTTGTTTTATCACCTGGAATATATGCCACAATGTTTCTGCCGTTTCCGCCATAACCTGCACCTGCATTATCAGACTGGAAAGAAATACTTCTTTCTTTCAACCAATTTTCCAACCAATCTGCCATTTCTTTTTCCCCTTTTGACGGACTGTAAATCTGTATCATTTCTAAAAATGTGTTTTGCAATCTTTCTTTTGACAACAATTTGTTCCACTCCCATCAAATATTCTATCAATCTTCTATAAGCTCTTTTTTATACAACAATTTTCCTGCAAAAATAGAACCAAATACTGCCACCAAAATCACGGCATAAGATGGTGTACCAGGCAAGAATGCCAAGAAACCATTTTTCAACAACCAGTTCATACCAAATGCAATCACAACCGCAATCACAGCCAATTTTGGTCTTGCAACTGCAAATTGACCAAACACTGCACCATACAACGCAGGCAGCAAGAAGTTCAAAGCATTTTGTACACCCACAGGCAATATTGCCAATATCGCATTACCACCCACAGCACCCAATGTCAAAATCACAACATTCACCAATATGGAAACCGCAATCCCAATGGTAGAAATCACAGAACCTTTTTCTGTACCCATTTCCACGCCTGCCGCTTCTTGTGCCACAGATGCACAAGGTACTCTCATATTCGATGTGTTACCAGACAAAAATGTCAAATATGTGCCAGGAATACCCAAAATCGGAAAATACGAAATTGGTTCCACCACATAAAACGCACCACTGACACTAATTTGTGAAATTGTACCTGCAATAATTGCAGAAATCGGCGGCATATAGCCATATATGCCAGAAATCACCAACGCAGGCCCAAAGCATAATAAAATACCCAACAGCATTGTCAATTTTCCCCATTTGATAATACTGGGAATATATGTTTTTGTATAATAATTTTGTTCATGATTTTCCACTATCTGTTCCTCCTTGTTTACATTGTAATATTCCAAATATGTCCCACAAACATACCTGTAAACATGGCGATTGCAAATGCCCATTCACGCAACCATGTAATTTTTTTATCTTTTGAAAGTTTTGTCAGTCCCATCATCAAAAAGCAACCCACAATCGTTGCAATGGCAGGTGCGCCACCAAAAGCGAAATTGCCTTCTGCTGAAAAAAAGTTGCCACTTGCCAAATTTGCAAATGCCCCAAGCATTGCCCCTGCGGAAATAATTGGTACCATTTTTGCATTGCCTTTTGACATCAGGTTGTTTACTTTGTTCATTTTATCTGTAAACAAGAGTGTGAATATCAACCAGCCCAAAGAACCACAAATCATAACCCAAACACCACAAGCAAAAGCAATCGGTGTCAAATTTTCTAAAGTAGTACCCATCGCTTGTGCACCAAAGCCTGCCGCCATCGCTTCATAGTTCACAGAACCGATAAAAGACAGACGCATCCAAGAAATAGGAGCACCCATAGATACAATCAAAGAAATCATTGTTACCAAAATCACAATAGAAGGACCAATGGACGCAATCGCACTACTTTTGATTGCTCGGTTGACTTGTTCCTTTTTGATACCTAACTCTTTTGCAGCGACCAATGATTTTCTAAAAAATAATACCGATTGAAATACAACCACTGCCACTGCCAATGCTGCCGCTAGCCACATCAACGGGCTGTTTGCCAAATCCAAATAATTTATATTTTCATTCATAATGTTTCTCCTTATTTTTTATTTTTAGACATGACTTTAATTAGTCTTTAATCAAGCATACACCACTGATATATGTTTGTCAATTTTGTATTTCTTGTCATTTTATACAATTTTATCAAAAATATTTCATACAAAATTCCCAAAAATATTCCTTTTTTTCTTTTTTTGATACTTTTATTTTCATTTTTTAGAAATTCTGCTAAAAAATTTCCTTTTGCTTGTTTTGTTATACATCTGTTTCCCCTTTTCACAAAAAAATCCCCAAACAATGCTATATTTTCAGCATATTTCTAAACAAAAACTATTGCTC
>JAHHTV010000149.1 GCA_020024395.1 Anaerotignum sp.
ATATAACACACCATCCACACGATGCAAATCCAAAGAATGTGAAGAAACTTCCATCACAACATGGCTCACATTTTCTTTTTTCATTCTTTGCAATAACGCTTGTAACTCCAATGACTCTGGTGTTGTGCGTTCTGTTGGAATGATGGTATCTCCAATGCGGTTTTCAATCGTGCCTATCACACCTGTTTTCTTTCCTGCCTCTGACAATATGGATTGTATATAATAGGTAATACTTGTTTTACCATTTGTACCTGTTACGCCAATCATACACAAGTCTTTTGTGGGATTGTTATAATAAGCAACCGCCATTTGTGCCAACGTTTCACGATTATTTTCTGTTTGTATTATGGTAATATTTTCTGGAATATCCAACACTTCTCGTTCTACCACAATCGCAACCGCACCCTTTTCCAGTGCCATAGGAATATATTTATGTCCATCTGTTTGAAAACCACTGATACACACAAACACATCTCCTTTTTCCACTTTACGAGAATCATATACAATATGATTGATTTCCATTTGCGCTGTTCCCTGTATATTCGTATAAGGAATGTTTTGCAACAGTTCTTGTAACTGCATGATACTTCCTCCTTTTGTGTTTTGTTTTTGTCACGGTGTTATTATATCACAATTCTTTGTATTCTGTGTATTTTTTCCCAATTCATTATGCTATATTTCCAAAAACATATCATTCTGGATATAAAATCACCTTTGTTCCTTTATTCACTGTTTGCCCTGCTGGTGGCATTTGTGAAACCACAGTTTCTGCAATATCCCCTTCTGTTTGCAAACCTATTTGATACAATGCATTTTTTGCCTCTTGGTATGTCATGCCTGTAACATCTGGCACAACCACTGTCACATCTTCTGGCAATTCACCTGCTTTTGGAATACCCAAATAAGGCAATATATTTGTCAACAATTCTTTCATAATCGGGCCGCCTACCGTACCACCATAATATACACCTTGTGGTTCATCAATCATCACAAAAGCCATTACTTGTGGGTCATCTGCTGGTGCAAACGTCATAAAAGATGCAATATATTTCCCACTACGACGGGGCAATTTTTCAGATGTTGCTGTTTTGCCACCAATGCGATACCCTTCCACAGATGCTTTATTGCCTGTGCCTTCTGCAACCACACTTTCCAATATCTTTTTCATGGTTTCTGATGTTTCTTTTGACATGATAGGTGTTCCTGCATCATAAGAAAATGTTTGTATCATATTTCCATTTTTATCAGCCACACCATACCCAATATGTGGCGTAATCAAATACCCTCCATTTACTGTTGCGGATGCCGCACGCAAAAGCTGTAATGGTGTAATCTGAAATGACTGCCCAAATGACATAGTTGCCAATTCCACAGGGCCCATATTTTCCAATTTATGTATAATACCTGTTGCTTCCCCTGCCAAATCAATCCCCGTTTTTTCATAAAAACCGAATTTTTTCATATATTCCAGAAACGTTTCTGCCCCCATACGCTCTGCAATTTCCATAAACACAGGGTTACAAGAATTTTGCACCCCTTGTGTAAATGTTTGTGCACCATGCGTGCGAGGATAACGCCAACACTTAATTTGTCTATCCCCTGCTACATAAAATCCCTTGCAATAAAAATTTGAATCGGGTGTCACAACATTTTCTTCCAAACCTGCCACAGATGTAATGATTTTGAATATACTACCTGGTTCATATGTATCGTTTATGGCATCATTTCGCCACATTTGATTGAGTGCATCATTTTGCTCTTTTTGTGATAAATTATCCCAATTTATCGCCAATGTTTCATCATTGATGGTAAATGGTGTATTCAAATCAAATGATGGATAATTTGCCATAGCATAAATTTCACCATTTTGTGGATTTAACACAATCATTGCACCTTTTTTTGCACCTTTTGCCTCCACCGCTTTTGCCAGTGTTTGTTCTGCATACTGCTGTATCACAACATCTAATGTTGTCACCAATGTTTTCCCGTCTATGGGTGGTATTCTTTGTTGTTTTGCAGAAATTTCTCTGCCCACAGAATCTGTCACTGTCAATATTTTTCCTTGTTCGCCTTTCAATATATCATCATATTTTGCTTCCAAGCCAATGATGCCTTGATTATCTTTGCCCACAAAACCGATGACTTGTGCTGCCAAGTCACAATATGGATACACTCTTTGTACATCTTCATCCACTTTTATTCCTGATAAATCTGCCTGTCTGATTTTTTGTGCTGTTTCCATATCTACTTTTGTTTGAATACGCACCAAAGCCACTTTTTGTTTGACTTTTTCCAGCACCTGCTCATAAGGCAAAGTCAATGTATCTGCCAAAAACTGTGCTGTCTTTTCTTTTTCTTTGACTTGTGCAGGAATGACACTGACCGCTGTCACGGTTTGTGTTTTGGCAATCCCAACGCCATTTCTATCTGTAATACTACCCCTTTGCGGTGTAATCAGCCTATCCCTTGTTTGCTGTTCGTATGCCATTTCCTGCCATTGTTCTGCCCGAAACAATTCAATATAAAACAATCTGCCAAAAAGCACAGCAAACCCCAACATACAACAAGCCAAATAAAACAACAACCTTCTTTTTTCTTGCATAGAAGGTTTCTCCATAAAAAAACCCCTGCCTTTTCAAAATCTTATTAACAAATATATTGAAAAGGCAAAGGGTCTATGCATTTTCTTGGAACAATCAGTCCACTTTTTTATCAGGTGCTTGTGTTGGTTCGTCTTTTGGTTTTTCCATTGTCAACATCACTTCTGTATTTTTTTCTACAGAAACGCCGTATTTTGGATTTTGTGCTGTCACAATGCCTGTGTTATCGCCTTCAAAAGCAACTGTAAATCCTGCATCTTGCAATATTTTTTCTGCTTGTGTATATGTTTTACCAACCACATTTGGCACACTCACTGTACCACTATCTTCAGCCGATTTTTCCACATACAATATCACTTCGCTGCCTACATCCACAGAAGTACCACCTTTTGGCACTTGGTTGACCACTTGGTTACCTGTGCCAACGACTTTATATCGTAAATCTTTGCCGTCCAAATCGCCAATGACATCGTAAACCACACTGCCCACATAATCTGCCACCATCACAGTTTTATTTTGTGACAAATTTGTGGTATCTTTTGTGGGTTGTGTTGGCTCCATGTTTTCATATTTGATGATATTTTCAATCAATTTTTTTGTCATCGGTGCAGGTGTTTGCACACCGTCTTTATAATATTTGGGCAAATTGATAACCGTAAACACAATATATTTTGGATTTTCCGCAGGGAAATATGCCATATTGGTCAATGTCCACAAGTCTTTTCTACTACGAGGACCTTGTTCTGCTGTACCTGTTTTGGAACCAATGGAATATCCATCTACATGAATTTTTTTACCTGTACCACGTTCCACCGTTGCTTTCAGTGCGGTACGCATATAAGCAGAAGTATCTTCCGAAATCACTCGTCTGACAACCTCTGTACCTTTTTGCAATACCACATTTCCATTTGCATCAACAACTTGTGAAACAATATGCGGTTTTACAATTTTTCCGCCATTAATCAGTGCAGAAAATGCAGTGATTGCTTGTATGGTTGTGCTATTAAATGTTTGTCCAAACGACATGGTTGCCAATTCCACAGGGCCAATGCTTTCCAAACTATGTTTCAAACCTGCGGCACTTACTTCTCCTGGCAAATCCACGCCTGTTTTTTCACCAAACCCAAATTCTCTTTGATATTCATAAAATTTTTCTGGTCCTAACAATGCTGCAATTTGCATGACACCCATGTTGCAAGATTGTGCCATAATCTCCTCTACATTTATGGTGCCATGTCCACTTCTCAAATGACAACGAATTTCTTTATCACCAATGGTAACCATACCACCACAATAAAATGAGTCATTTGGAGAAATCAAACCTTCTTCCATTGCTGCTGCCACAACCAACGGTTTATAGACAGAACCAGGTTCATAAGTGTCACTAATTACAAAATTTTTCCAAATGGTGTTCATGTAATCTGAACGCTCTTTATCCGTCACTTCGTCCCAATGTTTTGTATACATTTCATCTGTTTCCCATGCAGGAATTGCATC
>JAHHTV010000015.1 GCA_020024395.1 Anaerotignum sp.
CTTTTGCAATGGATACATTGTTATCATAAAAATGATATGTATTTTTCACCGTTTCAAAATCTGCCCTCATACACTCCATAAAATCCTGTGCATCTTCTCCATACCAATTTTTCAGGTATTTCCACATATATGCTCTGGTTTTTTCAAATATTCCAGATTTGTCAATGAATTTCTGAAACTCCGCTGGGTCTATTGGTACAGCCATTTTTTGTATATATTTAGAAATCTGTTCTTCTTTCATTTATAAACCTTCTTTCTAATTTTCATTGTTTTTTTGCCAACCATTTTAACACATATAACACAAAAAACGCAATGCTACAACCAATCTATGTATCATTGCGTTTTACAACTAGCAGCTCTTATTCTGCTACATTTTCATTTTTGTGTTTGATGCTACAAATACATTGTGTCATAGTACCCATTGGGCAATATACACACCAAGAACGTGGCTTAAACAACGCCATTGTCACCAAGCCCAATACCGTAGATGTCAACATCACACTATAAAAGCCATATGCAAACTGTACCATCCACGGTGAAATATTTGCCTGTGGATTTGCCCACTGCCAAGGCAGTTTGAATGTCCACAATAATGTTACCACTTCTTTCAATGTTGTACCACCTGCGGCAACCTGCCAAGTCAAAAACAGCATATTAAAAAACATAATCATAAAAAATGCCAAAAAAGCATATCGGAACCATTTTTTGCGTAAAAAAGCAGGGATGTCTTTTTTTCTTGATAAATGCAATTTATTGCCTACCAAATCAAACAACTGTCCTCTCCCACAAAAACGATTACAATATAATTTATCTCCGCCAAATATTGCAATCAAAAGCGGTATGCAAAAACAAAGCAAACCAAGCCAAGCAAATAATATATTAAAAAATCCCAATATCAAATATGTTGCTGATACTATCCACAAATAATCATACCATTTTTTCTTTTTCACACCAAAACCTCCTCTATCGAAATCACAGATGCAGGACAAGCTTTTGCACATTTCCCACACCCTACACAATTTTGTGCAACATCTGCAAACAACCCTTTTTTTATGGAAATTGCCCCCACAGGACAAACTTTTACACAAGTTCCGCAAGATACACATTCTGTTTTTTGTACTTTTGCTTTTCTTTTCGCCATTTTCTCTCCTCCTTTTTATTTTATTTTGTTTCAGTATAGAATAAAATTTCTTTTTCTTCTGTAACCATGTCACATAAAAAAGCAATAGAGCGTATCTCATTTCCATACACTCCACTCTCTCCTGTGCTTGACCACAATAAAACAATCATTTTATGATTTTTCTTTCCCCATAATAAAATGGCAGTCACAAAAGCAAATGCCTTGTCACTGCCATTTCCATATCTTTTTTATTATTTTTCATTTTTCGGTAACATCACATACCAAACCGAACCAGAAATACAAACAGAAGAATAAGCCCCTGCCAATATCCCTATCATCATTGGCAAAGCAAATTCTTTGATAGATGGTACACCCAATACATAAATTGCACCAACTGTCAAAAATGTTGTCAACGATGTATTGATAGAACGTGCCAATGTTTGGCTAATACTTTTATTGATTTTTTCTGTTGTTTGCTTTGCAGAAAAATGCTCTTTATTTTCTCGAATACGGTCAAATATTACAATGGTCGCATTGATGGAATATCCCAATATCGTCAACAACACAACAATAAATGTATTGTTTACCGGAATACGAAATACCGTATATGCTGCCAAAACAATCAACACATCATGAAACAATGCAACAATGGCACTTGCACCTGCACGGAAATCATGAAACCGCAAAGAAATATATAATAACATTGCCACAACCGCAATCAATGTTGCTTTGATAGCCGCTGCTTGCATTTCATTGCTGACGGTTTTGCTTACATCAGATACTTCACCCATCACAGCATTTTGGTATTGCTTTGTAATGGCTTCCGTCAACTTTTGTCTTGTATCACTATCTATCGATTGTATTTTTACAGTCACTTCGTTTGTACCAATAATCTGTTGTATTTGTGGGCTAGTTTGTCCAGTGACTTCTTTGATAATATCTTGCAATACATTTGTTTCATATGTTTCTCCCAAATCCAAATCAAATGCAGTACCACCTGTAAATTCTACATCATATTGAAATGGGCCATCGCCTTTTTGCACATGAAATAGCATTGCACCAATACCAATACATATCACAACCAAAGAAGCGATAAAAAATTTCATTCTATTTTCTATAATTTTCATTTTCTTCGCCTCCTTATTTTGTACGCATACCATAATATTTTGGATTATGCAATCCGCTATACATCATTGCATTGACAATCAATCTTGTAATCACCAATGCTGTAAACATAGAAAGCAAAATCCCCAATATCAATGTGGTTGCAAATCCTTTGACAGTACCAGACCCCAAAAAGAATAACACACCTGCTGCAATCAATGTTGTCACATTACCGTCCAATATTGCAGGAAATGCTCTGGAAAATCCGTTTTTGATAGCCAAACGCAATGTTTTCCCTTGTACCAATTCTTCTTTCAAACGTTCAAATATGACAATATTTGCATCTACTGCCATACCAACAGAAAGCACAATACCAGCAATCCCTGGTAGTGTCAAAGTCAATCCAAATGCACTCATCACAACCAGTTCCAAGCCAACATATATAAACAACGCCAAATCTGCTACCAAGCCCAACAGCTTATAAACCACCAACATAAATAGCAATACCAACACTAAGCCAACAGCACCTGCCACAATTCCTGTCGACAACGCATCTGCACCCAATCTTGCACCAATATTTTTCATCTGTATCACATTCAAATTAAATGGCAAAGAACCTGCACGAATGAGTGATGCCAATTCTTCTGCACTTTCCCCAGTAAAATGCCCTGTGATAGATGCTTTCCCATCTGTAATTTCCGCTTGTACAATAGGTGCGCTGATAATTTCATCATCCATCATAATATAAATTGGTTTGCCAATATTTTCTTTTGTCGCATCTGCAAAACGTTGCTTGCCTTCTGCACCAAATTCTAAAGCAACATACGGCTGTGCTGCTTCTCCTTTTTGCATTGCACCCACCTGTTTTGTTGCATTTGCCACCATATCGCCTGTCAAAACAACATTTCCTTTTTCATCTACAAAAGATAGCTGTGCGGTTTGCCCAATTTTTTGAATAGCATCTTCTGCATTTTCTACCCCTGGAATATCTACACGTATGCGATTGTTACCCTCTTGTGCAACTTCTGCTTCTGTCCAGCCATTCCAGTCCATACGCCCCTGTATCAGTGATACAGCTGCCTGCATTTCTTCTGTTGTTACATCTTGTTTGTCTGCTTCATATACAATGTACACCCCACCACGCAGGTCTAACCCTTGTTTGATGTTTTGTACACCGAGTGTGTTGTTTGCGCCGATGCCGTAATAAGAAACCAAACTCAGTCCACAAGCAACGACCAACATCAAAAGCATCATAAATATTCCTTTTGCTTTCATGATGTTCCTCCTTACAATTTTTATTTACCTTGGCAATCCATTTTTTGACAAAAGAAATACGGTTTCTCTTGTTTGTTGAGATAACAAAGAAAAACCGTTTTTTATTTCCTTATTCTGCTAGTATAGCACAAAAGTGTGTGCTTGCAAAGAAAAAAATATCATGCTTTTTGATTTCTTCCCCATATACCGCCCACAGCACCACCTGCCAATGCCATAGCCAAAATACGGAAAAATGCAATATGTATGGAAAAATCACCAGAACCAAATGATGTAATCAAATACAACAGCACCGCATACACCATACCCGCAGCCAGTCCCCAAATTATTCCACGCACTTTCATACATTTTCCCCAGTCAAATCCTGCAATCCCTGCTGATAATGCCGTGCAACACAATGCAGTTATGGGAATAACACTTTCCGACACATTTGTAAATGTCAATACCATACCACAAGCAATAAACACAATACAAGTTACCGCATACGCCACAACCATACCTTTTACCATACATAAAGCAATGCCTTTTTGTTCTGCCCCAATCTTTTTTTCTGATTTAGACGGTTTCAAAATAAAATACCTCCATTTCTGATACTTTATTTTTATTTTATGGGATTTTTATTTGTGTTATGCTATACTATCCGAAAAGGAAGTGAATATCATGGAAAAATATATTGATTTGCATTGTCATTCTTATTGTTCAGATGGCACATTTTCTCCTGAAGGTTTGGTGATATTGGCAAAACAGCAAGGACTTTCGGCATTGGCACTCACAGACCATGACACTGTCGATGGGCTTTGTGCATTTCATACCGCAGGCAAAAAACATGGCTTAGAAACAATCAGCGGCATAGAATTTGCCGCACAATATAACGGCTTTCACAATCCAGAAATTCATATTGTCGGATTGGGCTTTGACGAAACAAACACAACACTTACCGCACAAATGGCACAAATACAACAAAGCCGCAATCATCGCAATCAAAAAATGGCACAAAAACTTACAGAAATCGGCTTTCCTGTTTCATTAGAAGAAGTGACAGAAAATGCAGGTGGTGAAATCGTCACAAGAGCCCATTTTGCAAATATATTATTACAAAAAGGCTTTGTTCCTGACAAAAACACTGTATTCCAACGATATTTGTCTGTTGGCTGTCCAGGGTATGTTGCACGGGAATTTTTGACACCACAAATTTGCATAGAAACCATACACAAAGCGGGTGGTGTTGCCATATTGGCACACCCAACACTTTACCATTTAGACACAGACCAAATACTGACACTTTGCAAAACATTAAAAACATGGGGATTGGACGGCATAGAATGTCATTATGCCACATTCACCAAAAACCAAACAAAAGCTATGCAAAACATCGCAAAAACATTGGATTTATTGCCTTCTGGTGGTAGTGATTTTCACGGAGAAAACAAACCAGATATACAACTTGGCAAAGGCAAAGGAAATTTATTGATTTCTTATACCATTTGGGAAAACTTAAAACAAAAATGCAAAACATCTTAAAATAATCAAATCCCCATAAAAACATCTATAAACTGTTTTTGTATGGGGATTTTGTTTTATCCATATCATTTTTCACTGTTTATTGCAATTTGTCTTAGTTTTTTAATATCCAATATTCGAATACCACCACGAAATGTTTCCAAAATACCTTCTTTTGCAAAATATTTTACCATACGAGAAACCACTTCTCTTGCTGTGCCAATATATTTTGCAATTTGTTCTTGTGTCATATCAATTTCTAAAGACTTTCTTTTGACCGTTTCTTCTGTCAAAAATATAGCAAGCCTTCTATCCATGCCCATAAACAATATTTGTTGCATTGCCCACATCACATCAGAAAACCGTTCTGCCGCCATACGATACACAAATGCTTCCACAAAACTGTTTTCCTGCATCAATTTTTGTAAAACGGTATTTTGTACCATCAACAACTCTGTATCTGTTTCTGCATCTACAAATACATCAAATGTAATTTCTTCCAGCACACACGCCGCCGACAACACACACATATCACCAGGATATAAGCGATATAATGTAATTTCTCTACCATCTTCTGATAATAGATATACTCTTACCTGTCCTTTTTGCAACAACATCATACCTGCACAATCTTCTCCACCATAATGCAAATGTGCACCTTTTTCATAATGTGCAGTCATGGTATTTTGTATCACTGTATTTTTTTGTTCTGTGGAAAGATGTTGCCAAAAAGATAAATTTTCCAATTCATCATAATTTTTTTCAAATGTCATATCTATACACTCCGTTTTTTTCCATCATACCATATCATAGAAAAACAAAAAAGCCCTTTCGGGCTTTTTTTGTTTTGATTTGTATCTACCAAATCGCTAAGGAGAGGGGGGGTATATAAACAATCAAATTGATAATATTTTTTGGGAAGGGTTGCCTAAAGTAATTCGGGGAAATCACTTTAGGCAGGAAGTAAAAGGGGGCGTCCTTTTGACTTCTTCTACAGTATAAATGATAAATGTGTACATTTTGTGAATAGAACCTTACAGCAAACTTAACAAACTTTAAGAAAAACAGAATTTTTGTACAGTAACTGTATAAAAATTGGAAAAAATCCCAAATATATGTTATTTTATCCACACAAAATAAAAACCAAGCACAAACAAAATATGTGCTTGGTTTTTGCTGTTTTATTTTTTAATCACTGCTTGGTGTATGCCATCTGTATTGGTATATGTAATGGTATAGCCCAATTTTTCAAATTCTCTCATACTTACATAAGAAACACCATCTATCAATTTTGTTGCCAAATGTACTGCTTTATCCGCATGTTCTTTTTCTAAATATGCAGAGGCAGTTTTTGTATTTTTGTCCCATGTCACAAAAACACCCATTTCATCACAAATATCACGCAAAGGCAGATATACACGACCATCCTCTACTACATATATCAATTTTGTTTCTTCTGAAAAATAAGGGAACATCAAATCTGTATCTTTTCTTACCATAGAAACAAATGCTTCTTTGCTTTCATCGTCTAATATCCACATCACTTTTACACCAGATACAGGATTATATTTTACAGTCAAATGCTGCATTTGTGTCATCAAATCATCCAAAGTGGTTGCTTTTGCAGGGTACACAATGCCGCTAGTTGCTTTTTGTGTGGTGCATGTTGTTGTAATTGTGCAAACATCGCCCATCACATAATTCTCATTTGTTGTATAAACACCATTGTTTTGTGTGATTTCTGCTTTATAAGAAAAACCATTGAGTGCAGATGTCACTTCAGATTGTTGCAGTGCTGTGGAAACGATTTCTTTCATTTGTGTCAATACACTTTTTACAGATGCAATATCTTGTTTTGCTTCTGCAAATGTACTTTGCAAATCAGAGATATCTTGTTCTGTAAAACCACTCATTTTTCCACTTGTCAAAATATATTCTTCCAATGCGTTTATCACAGGTTCTGGATTTTTTATTGTATAATCCAACATAGATAACAACATTTGTCCCAACTGTTCTCCTGTTGCTTCAATACGGAAACCGCTTGGAATTTCTGTCACCAAACCTGTTGTAAAGTTTGCAAATCCATTTTTGTACAAATCCAATGCCGCTTTGTAAAGGTCACCATAACCGTTTGCAGGTGGCATCATTGTTTGTAACTGTTCTGCACTCAGTCCCAAATCTTTGATATTATAAAGGCAAATATATTCATTTTTGTCCAGTATTGCTTTGAACTCTTTTGCATATGTTTCATCAAACATATAATTGTCGCTGTATTGCTGCAATGTTGCATGCATCAAATCATAAACGCCCTGCAATGTTTGAGATGTCACATACATTCCTTCCATACCATAATACACTTGACCAAAATCGTATGTTTTGCCTTTATGTATTGCATCTACATCCAGCAAAATTCTAACATTTTTCAAATCTGCTTTCATGGTATAATCAAGCTGTACGGTTTCTTTACCATCAAAAGGAAATTCTCCAACAAATCCAGCAGTTGTATTTCCCATAGCTTTTGCGGTATCCTGCATAAAGTTTTCCAATGCATCAAAATCCATTGTAATCGTTGTTGTGCCTTTTGTTTCTGTCATTTGCATATTTTGTAACATATCTGCACTCATCTGCAAATAGTTCATTTCTGCTTTTGAACAGCCTGTGAATGCCATCACACACATCAAAGCACAAAGCAATGCTGCAATCTTCTTTCTCATATTGATTCCTCCTTTACATCCATTGTCCATCTACTTACTATAATTATAGATTTTTTTATTATATCATGATATTTTTTTGTTTACTAGCAATTTTGCTCAAAAAATATGTATACAATAAAAATACAGACAATGCATGATTTTCAAACAAATTTCTTTGCATTGTCTGTATGATACACTACCTTTGTGCTTTTTCCAAACACGTTGTCACAGCTTGTAAAATTGCTTGTGCAGAATATGTATTTTTGGAAGAAACGGTAACATCTGCTGTAGATTGCTTTTGTATCACTTGCTGCTTCACTTCTGCAACTGCATCTTCCAATAGTGGATACATAACCGCAATACTTTCTGATTTTGTTTGCATTTGTACATCTGCAATTCTGCCATCTTTGACTGTCACTTCCACAGCCGCATATGTATTGCTGATTGGCAGTTCTGCCTCATATTTGCCGTTTTTGTATAAACCGCTGTCACCTTCTCCACCCATACGTAAGAAAAACAGCACTAGCCCTACCAAAATGATGATACCCAACACGGCAAATACAGCTGTTTTAATCAACTCCCGCATTTTCACCACAACAAATTTTGTCCCTTTCACATGGTTTTGCCCCTTCCACAAACTATCGTTGTTTTACTATATGACAACACAGCTTGCAATATGCGCTTTGTTTTACTTGCAAAAAAGATTTTCGTTTTGTATCATACTCTTATAACCAGAAAGGCTGTGATGATTATGGCATTACAATTTGTTGTCGGTGCAACAGGCACAGGCAAAACACATTATTGTATGAAAGAAATACTTGCCGCACAAAAGACACAAAAAGGACGGCAAATTTTTTTAGTACCCGAACAATTCACATCGCAATCAGAAAGAGATTTAACTGCCATGACCGAAAAAAAAGGCATATTAACTGCCGAAGTATTGAGCTTTGGGCGATTGGCACATCAAATTTTTTCTCGTTATGGTATGGACAAAACCGTTACACTGGGCGATGTTGGCAAACAAATGGCATTGCAAAAAATATTATTGGAACAAAAAGATAATATCGTCTATTTTCGTCATATCATGGATAAAAACGGCTTTGTGGAACAACTTTCTTTCACAATTACCGAATTTTTCCAATATCGTATCGCACCAGACACATTGACGGTGCTTTCGCAGCGACAAAACCTTTCCCAAGCCGTCAAACAAAAATGTGAAGATATGCACTTGATTTATACAAAATATTTAGATTTTCTGTCACAAGAATATGTATCTGGTGACGAAACATTGACATTGTTAGAACAAAAATTACAAAAGATTTCTCCTTTTGCTGATACTGAAATATGGCTGGATGGCTTTTATGGCTTCACACCGCAAGAATACAGCGTCATTTTGCATTTGCTGCGTCTTTGCAAACGTGTTGTTGTCACACTGCCTATGGACAAATTCAGTTATTTTGCAAAACATTTGCCCATGTCAGCCGCTTTTTTTGAACCATACACCACATTAAAAAAATTACAAAAACTTGCAGAAGAACATGCTATCCCCACAATACCACCCGTATTTTTGGAACAAAATTATCGTACACAAACACCTGCATTGCGATTTTTGGAACAAAATTATTATTATGGTTATTACAAAAAAAGCAATGACCACAATGGTATTCATATACAAGCGTGTGCCACAAAGCAAGATGAAATTACATACACTGCACAAACCATACGCCAAATCGTCAGACAAACGGGCATACGATATCGAGATATTGCCATTGTCACAAATGCCATGTCCATATACGAAAAAAATATCCGTGGTATATTGCAAGAATATGATATTCCCTGTTTTATAGACAGCAAAAGAGATATCGCCTCACATCCATTGATGGCATTATTAAAGGGATTATTAGACTGTGTGGTATATGATTTCCGTTATGAATCTGTTTTTTCTTATTTAAAATCAGGATTTACCCCCATGCTGCAACAAGATATTGATATATTAGAAAATTACGTTTTGGCATATGGTATCAAAGGTGCAAAATGGCGTAAAGATATCTGGACATACGGTTTTTCTGAAGAACAACAAGAACAGCAAAATGATATGAACCAACTTAAAGATGATTTTTTATATCATTTTTCTTCTTGGAAACCCTATAAAAGAAACAAGGTATATCCACTTGAACAACTCGCAACCGCATTTTTCAAACAGCTTGACAGTCTTGGTGTTGCACAACAGCTTTCTTTATTGGCAGAACAATCAGACATCGAGAAAGCAAACGAACACCGCCAAATCTGGCAAATTGTCATGGATATCGTACAAAAAGCCGTTTCTATATTTGGAGATATCCCTGTAACATTAGAAGAATTTTCCAAGATATTGCAAGCTGGTTTTGAAAAAAGCAGTATGGGCATTATCCCCCCCACAACCGATAATATCATTGTTGGCGATATTCAAAGAAGCCGCTTACCTGACATCAAAGTATTGTTTGTGTTGGGTGTCAATGATGGCGTATTGCCTGCCCCCGCACAATCACAAGGCATTTTTAGTGAAACCGAACGTGATACATTAACACAAATCGGTGTAGAACTTGCCGCTGACAGCAAACGCAAATTATTTGAAGAACAATTTCTGATATATCGTGGATTGACAAAACCATCTGAAGCATTGTATTTGACATATGCTGTGGGGGATATGGAAGGAAAGTCTATGTTTCCTTCTTCTGTGATTGACCGCATTTGTCGTATGTATCCAAATTTAAGCATACAACAGCAAGATACCATGACTATGGAGCAACTCTCCCCAACCGCTTGTTTTCACGCATTGGGGCAACAAATGCAAAACCATACCGAACAAACACCCATGCCACCTATGTGGCAAGACATCTACAGCTATTTTGCCACACAACCATATTGGAAAAAACGAGTTGCTCTTTTACAAAAAGGATTTTCCACAAACACCAGACAAGAACGATTGTCCCCCAAAGTAACAAAAGGATTATATGGTAAAAATATACTTGCCAGTGTATCTCGTTTGGAACGATTTGCCGCTTGCCCATTTGCCTATTTTACAGAATATGCACTACAAGCAAAACCACGGCGTATTTATCAATTACGCACACCCGATTTAGGGATTTTGTTCCATACAGTACTGGAACAATTTTCTGATGAATTGCAAAAAGATAATATTTCTTGGCAATCTTTGACGCAACAAGAAACAGAAAACCGTATGGAAAAAGCTGTAGACGCTGCCGCCCCCATTTTGGGTAATGCCATATTACAAGACAGTGCTACAAATCGCTATTTGGTCAAACGATTGAAACGTATATCCAAACGTGCAGGCTGGACATTGGTACGTCATATACAAAGTGGTACATTTGTCCCTTCTGGCTTTGAAATTGGTTTCGGGCCACATGAAGCATTGCCGCCTATCATCATCAGTATGGCAGACAACAGCAAATTGATATTGCGTGGTAAAATCGACCGTGTAGACTTATTAGATGCAGATGGCACACATTATGTCAAAGTCATTGACTACAAATCTGGAAGTAAATCATTCCGTCTGCAAGACATTTATTATGGTTTGCAATTACAATTATTGTTGTATTTAGATGCTTATTTGAAACAACAAACAGACAACGATACTTGTTATGAAGTTGGTGGTGCATTTTATTTTCGTATCACAGACCCAACACTATCCATTTCTTCCGAAATATCGCCAGAAGAATTGGCAAATATGCTGTATACCAAAATGCAAATGTCAGGTCTTGTATTGGACAACCAAACCGTTATACAAGGCATAGACCATGCATTCATCGATGAAACAGGGGCATTTTTCCCTGGTGCATCTGCTATCATACCATTGAAATACACAAAAAAAGGAACACCTACATCTTCTTCATTACTGGCAACCGCCGAAGAATATCATAATATTTTAGAATTTGCCACAAAACGTGCGGCACAAATCGGTGAAGAAATGAAAGCGGGCGTATTTGCGCCTTCCCCCTATCGCAATCAAGGCATCACCCCTTGTGATTATTGTAGCTTTTCTGCAATATGCCGTTATGATTACGAAGACCACCCACAATATCGAGATTTACGAAAAATCGACAAAGAAGATTTTTGGGAAGCACTCAAAGAACAAAAAGAAAAGAAATAGGATGTGATATTTTATGACACCACAAGCACTAACAACATTTTTACAACAAAATATTCCACTTGTAACCGCTATGGATATTCAAGTTACTACTTGCGACAATGAACAGGTATGTCTATTTGCACCATTATCTCCCAACCGCAACGATAAACAAACAGCATTTGGTGGCAGTATTGCTGCCATTGCTACCATTTGCGGTTGGTCATGGATGTTTTTGCATTTTCAACATCTATTCCCAAATAGCGACATTGTAATACAAAACAGCAATATACGCTACATCGCCCCCATTTATGGTGATTTCACAGTAAAATGTTTTTGCAAAGACAACACACAAACACAAGCAGTCATACAATCTTGTCAGCAATACGGAAAAGGCAGCATGACATTAGAAATCGGCTGCTATTATCAAGACAAGCTTTGTGCAACATTAGAAGGGAAATTCTATGTTGTATGTAAAACAAAAAGCGTTTGATACTTTGTATCAAACGCTTTTTTCAAAATGTTTCCCAATATTTTTTGACATTTCCTTCTATAATTGCATCCATATAACTGTCTGCCATTTCAAAAATCTCATCTTCATCTTTGATTTTCAAATATAGGGTATCTTTTGTACAAACAATATCTTTGTGTTTGCCTTTATGCTCTTTGAGCCATTTCAAAAATTCGCTTTCCCATCTTTTTGCAATATCTTCTGCATTTTCATAACATAACAATTCTTCTTTTACATTTTCTGTCAATTCTGAAACCGATAATTTCATATTTTTTTCACTCCTATTTTGTTTCATAATATGGCAATCCAAAATGTGCATAACCACTTTTTGTCACCACACGCCCTCTTGGTGTTCTTTGCAAATATCCCAGTTGCAACAAATATGGCTCATACACATCTTCTATGGTTTCTGCATCTTCATTGATGGATGCTGCCAACGTTTCCAGTCCCGCAGGGCCACCATCAAATTTTTCTATCAATGTCATCAACATTTTTCTGTCCACATAATCCAGCCCCATTTTATCCACATCTAGCAAATCCAAAGCAAATTTTGCAACTTCTGCCGTAATATGCCCTTGATACTGCACTTGTGCAAAATCCCGCACACGTTTTAATAAACGGTTTGCAATACGTGGTGTTCCTCTGGAACGATAAGCAATTTCTTCTGCACCTGCTTCATCTAATTGCACTTGCAACACTTCTGCCGAACGCAACAATATTTTTTTCAAATTTTCGATACGATATGGCTCCAAACGCTGTACGACACCAAAACGGTCACGCAATGGTGCTGTCAAAAGTCCAATTCTTGTTGTTGCACCAATGAGCGTAAAATGCGGCAAATCCAAACGCACAGATTTTGCCCCTGGCCCTTTGCCAATCATAATATCAATGACAAAATCCTCCATGGCAGGATACAATATTTCTTCTATCATACGATTGAGCCTATGAATTTCATCAATAAATAAAATATCCCCTTCATTCAAACTATTTAATACTGCCGCCATATCCCCTGCCCGTTCAATGGCAGGACCTGATGTGGTTTTGATTTGTACGCCCATCTCTGCTGCAATGATATTGGAAAGTGTTGTTTTTCCCAATCCAGGCGGACCATACAATAATACATGGTCTAATGCTTCATGTCTTTGTTTTGCCGCCTCCATAAAAATTTTCAGATTGTTTTTAATATTTTCCTGTCCAATATAGTTTTCCAGACGGTCAGGACGTAGTTTCGGTTCAAATTCTTTATCTTCTTCCTGTGTACCTGCTGTCAGTATTCTTCTTTCCACATTTTCCACCCATTTTCAATTATATTCTGACCATATGCCGCAATGCATTTTTCAACAATACCTCTGTTGTCATATTTTCTGCATCTGCAATCTGTTTGATTGCTTTTTCTGCTTCTGTGCGGCTGTATCCTAGTGCTGTTAATGCTGCGATTGCTTCTTGTTTGCAATCAGATTGTATGGTTGTCATACTTTGTCCATCTATCGTTGGTATTTCTTGTTTTTCCAATTTATCTTTTATCTCCAATATCACACGCTGTGCCATTTTTTTTCCAACACCTGGGGCTTTGCACAATGTTTTGACATCTTCCGAAAGTATTGCCACAACAATTTCTTGTGGTGTCAAATTAGACAAAAATCCCATAGCACCTTTTGGCCCAATCCCAGAAACACGAATGAGTTTTTGAAACAATTCTAATTCTTCTATATGCAAAAAACCATACAACACCATATCATCTTCTTTGATATGTAAATATGTATGTATTTTGATAACTGTTCCTTGTTGTGGCATATGGGAAAGTGTTGTAGGAGAAACAAAAACACAATATCCCAAACCATTTGCTTCCACAATGATACAGCCATCACCACATTGTTCTAAACTGCCTTTGATATACGAAATCATATATACTTTCATCCTTTCATTTTTCTATTATATAAGAGGGTTTTTAAAAGAGCAATACAGAAAAGAAAATATGTTCGTATTTTTCATTGTTTTTCTTACAAAAAGCGGCTGTGCTTTGTTCACACAGCCATTTTGTTTATGACGATTGCTCACGGAAACTTTTGAAAGAAAGCATTAACACCGTTCCCAATATCATCACAAATCCCAATAAATCAATCCATTGAAAATCGGAACCCAAAAATAAAAAGGATATAATAATCGCTGTCACAGGTTCCACAGTACCCAAAACACACCCCATAAACGGCCCAACAATGCTAACACCTTTCAAATATAATGAAAATGCGATTGCTGTACCAACAACTACAACACCAAATAAACAAAGTATTGTTTCTATATCCATAACAATTTGATATGTCCAAGGATGAACCACCACACTAAGTGCAATCCCTGCAAATAACATAGCATATCCCACGACCACATAAATACCATATTTTCTTGAAATTTCCGCTGCCAACAAATTATACAATGCTGCTGCCACTGCGGATATCAGACCAAAAAATAACGCCTTATTTGTCAAAAGCATATTATGAATATTGCCATGTGTACTCAATAAAAATACCCCAAATACTGCTGCAAATACCGCACATACTTCAAATAGCTTCGGCAATCTTGGCTTGCTGATACAAACATATAGCAAAACCATTGTAGATGCTAATGATTGCAAAACCGTTGCGGTACCTGCATTGGAATGTTGCACAGCAGCAAAATACGTATATTGGCAAAATAACATACCAAATATCGAAAATATCAAAAGTTGTTTGAAATCTTTTTTTTCTCGAAAAATTTCATGCATCGTTTTTCCTTGTCGCATATAACCAATAGCCAAAAGCAATATTCCTGCTACCAAAAGTCGAATAGAAACCAGCCATTCTGCTGTCACACCTTTATTTTGAAACAAAAACTGTCCAAAACACCCCGATATGCCCCAGCAAATCCCTCCTGAAAGTGTATATGCAATTCCTGTTTTTTTTGATACCCTATCCATGTGCATACTTCCCCCTTATATTCTATACTATATTTTCATTATATAACGACATTTCTTTACACTCAATATCGTTTTTCCATAAAATCATGCATTGTATGTAAT
>JAHHTV010000150.1 GCA_020024395.1 Anaerotignum sp.
ACAAAGAACATGGAAATGGGATTTATGGCATTTTGCTTGCAGCACCATTATCAGATATTGTGGCTGGTAGTGTTGTTATGATATTGACCATTCGTTTCTTTGCATCGTTGCAAAAAGAAACAAATGATACAAAAAATGTGCCTGTATTGCAAAAATCAAAAGCAGGTACGATTATTACCATTGCAAGAGAGCATGGTTCTTGTGGAAAAGAAGTGGGAAGAATTCTTGCAGAAAAATTGGATGTTCCATTTTATTATAAAGAAATGACAGCACTTGCCGCACAAGAAAGCGGATTGACAAATGAATTTGTATCAAATATGAACCAAAATGCAACAAAACGATTTTATCAGCTGTATTTGAGTAGCGATGTGGTAAAACAGGCAGTGATAGCACAAGAAAAAATTATTCGGAAAATTGCAGATAATGGGTCTTGTGTGATTGTTGGCAGAGCAGCTGACTATGTATTAAAAGATTATGATAATGTTGTTTCGGTATTTCTGTATGCTCCAACAGAATTTCGTATCAAAAATGTACAAAAAATGTATGGTGATTGTTATGAAGATGCCAAAAAGAATATTGTACGTTCTACAAATGCGAGAGCATCTTATTATCAAGGTATTTCTGATAGAGTGTGGAAAGATATGAATAACTATGATATTTGTTTGGATACTGCGATTGGTATTGATAAAACAGCAAACATCATTGCGGAGTATGTCAAAACAATACCACAAACATGAGTGTAGATTTTATAAAATGAAGTGATAGATGAAAATGTTGATTGTGATATATACAATAGATATGCAGATAAGCATTTTGCTAAATGAAGGAAAAATGGTTGGTGCAGTAGTATAACAAATCAATTTTTCGGCTTTCATGCAATTATATGTTTTTTATAAAAATTTTTAATGTGGTGAATGTAGGTTTTTTTGAAACTTGATGTATGATTACGCTGAAAGGGTCGAGAAGTGATGTCCCCAAAAAACTTGGTGATATTGAAAGATATGATATGTTTCTGTGTGTCTGGGTTTTTTGGTAAAACAACATAAAGAAAAATACAGCAATCTATAGATTGCTGTATTTTTTATATCAAAAACAGTTTATTTGTTAAAGAAAGCCCATTAGTTTTGCACAGTTATGATAAAATACATCTTCTAATTGTGCATCTGTAAGTCCGCTGGTTAAAACTTTCATTTCTTCCACAGCGGCAGGGTGAAATGGAGCATCTGTGCCAAATAGAATACGGTCTGCACCAACTTCATGGTATGCTTCAAAAATTTTTGTGGGCATTGGCATACCACTCATTTCCAAATACAGATTTGGATAACGTTTTGCCATTTTCAAAGAGGCGTCGATGTATACGCCATGTCCGTGTCCCATATGAATCATGACAAGTTTTACATCTGGATGACGTTCTGCCAAAAGGGCAATGCTCCAAGGCAATGAATAGGGTGGGTGTCCACAATGCATAAACACAGGAATGTTCAAATCTTTTGCAGCTTCCATGATAGGGTCCATAATGGCATCATCTGCCACATATGCATGACGCAATGGATTTGTTTTGATACCACGAAATCCTTTGTTTTGTACATAATCATAAAGAGCATCGACTTCTGATTGTCCACCAAAAGGATTGGCATAGTACATACCGACAAAACGGTTTGGATATTTCTGCACAGCTTTCCATGTTAATGTATTTGGTTCTGCACAAAGCAATGTTTTTTCGATACAAAATGCATCCATTTGTTCGATGAGCTGTTCGGGAGTGACTGCCAGTTTTGCCCAGCCACCAAAAACACCTGTGTGTGCGTGTGCATCTATTTTTTTGAAATTTTTTGTTTTTTCGTATACCATATTTTTACATCTCCCTTAATCTTTGTAGTACATTTGCTTTGCTGAATGCAATCACAAATACTGCTCCTAAAATAATCCCTGTGATGGTTTGTGAACCAAGTGATGCAATACCCGCAATGGCATAACCAATGCCATAAAGCGGAATTTTTATCAATGTATATAGAATAAGTTGTACAATACCCCCAACAATAGAGCCAATCAACCAGTTCCATTTTGCTTGCGGCATGAGTTTATCAATAAATAATCCCATAATTTGTGCCATAATATATTTGATGAAAAATGTGGGGAGTATCCATTGCATATATCCACCAATCAAATCAGATAATGCCGCACCAATCGCACCAGCCAAAGCCCCCTTTTTTGTGCCTAACACCAATACACTAATGAAAATCATACAATCCCCCAGATGTGCATATCCATGCAGTGACGGGAATTTTACCAAGTAAACCCCAATAAATGTAATGGTAGCCATCATTGCCATTTTTGTAATGTCTTTGACTGTGTAAGTATTTTTCATAGAACCACCCTTCTTTGTTTATTTAGTTTTTTTGCTTTTGGAATTATTTTACCAATAAAATGAAAAAAGGCATACCATTTGAAAGTAAATGAATAAAATTGTATGGATACGATTTTATTTATTGTACCCATACAATATTTATTTTGGATAAAAAAGTCAGTACCATGTAGATACTGACTTTTTGATTTTAAGGAATGATATGTTTTGTTTCTTTTTGTAATTTGATAAAATAGAAAACACAAAGCAATAATTCAAAAAATGCGGAAGCAGGTACAGCAATGGAAATCAAAAGCAAATTGGTTTGTGGCAATATGCTAAAAATATAAGATAAAGGAATACGCACGAGAAATGCGGTTATAATGCCCTGTATCAATGCAAATTTTGTTCTGCCTCTACCATTGAAATACCCCAAAAAACAAAATATAAAAGCAGTCATGAGATATTCAAATGAACAACCTTTTAAGTATAGTGCAGTTGCGGCAATGACTTCAGGGTCTTTTGTAAATAATAATGCCAATAAATCGCCACAGAAAAATGTCATCAAAAATACCAAAAATCCACAGAAAAAAGAAATTTTGCTTGCAATGAAAAATGCCTTTGTGGCACGAGTAATATTATTTGCACCGACATTTTGTGCAACAAATGCGGATAATGCAGACATAAAGCTCATAGGCACTAATGCCAAGAATATAAATAATTTTTCAGAAATGCCAACACTTGCAGATGCGACAACACCCAAACGATTGACAATGCTTGTAATAATCAAAAAAGATACATTGACTTGAAAGTCTTGTGCAGAGATGGGAAAGCCAATGGATAATATCCGTATAATAGTACCTTTTTCATAAAAATTTTGTTTGGATAAACAAAAAGGCAATTTATGTTTTTTGGTATATTTCATATATAATATGGAAAATAAAAAACTACTTGCCTGTGAAATAATGGTTGCAAGTGCAGCACCAGCAGTTGCCATACGAAATACCCCAACAAACAACAAATCCAATAGGATATTGATACAGCAAGCAATGAGTACAAACAAAAAAGGAGAATGGGAATTTCCCATACCACGAAAAATACCACTGACTGCATTATATGCTGTAATGAATATCATACCAGAAGCACAAATGCGAATATATGCAATGGTTTCGGGGAGTGCTGCTTGTGGTACATGCATGATATAAGCGGCTTGTTCGGCAAAACAAATCAATAATATGGTCAAAAGCAAAGAAACCAAAAATAATAATTTTATTTGTCCTGCAACAATGTTTGCAGCTTCTTTGGGCTTATTGGCACCGATGGCTTGCCCAAGCAGTACGGTTACGCCCATTGTCAAACCAGTGATGATGACTGTGGCAGATTGCATGACTTGTCCACCTGTTGCAACTGCTGAGATACTGGCAGTGGTGCCAAATTTACCAACAACCATTAAATCCACAGCACCATATAATGCTTGCAATATCAAAGAAAACATCAATGGAATGGCAAATTGAATGAGCGGTCTGGCAATTTTACCATGCAAAAATGTATTTTGTTCTATTGTTTCCATAAAAACCTCCATTTGGTATTTTATTTTTCCATAAAAAAACGCCAACAAGATATGACTTTGTTAGCGTTGGTATATCAAACAGATATTTCAAGAATGCTTTTTTATTATAGAGGTTTGGATGAAAAATGTCAATAAAAACAAAACGATAAAACAAAAGATAATAC
>JAHHTV010000151.1 GCA_020024395.1 Anaerotignum sp.
AAAGCGTGGTTTTTTGTTGTAATCAAAGCAAAAACAAGTGGTTGTATCATGCGTTTTCATGTAAGACAATAAGAAAATTATATAAAGAAACTAGGAATTAAACAGAAAAAATATAAATATTTTACAAATAAAATGCAGAATATACAACATTTCTATTTTGAATTGGCTAGAATAAAGATGTTTTTTTTTCAATAATATATAAAATATTGTGAAATTTCTTGCAAAATCAGAAAAAGTGTGCTATTATAGATACGCAAAATGAAAATAAGTCATAACATATGCATAAAATGAATTTTAAAATATATAATGTTTTGTGCAGAATTTCTTTGCTTTTTTATCATTTATTCAATACAACCAAAAATCACTTCGACAATTTTATATATAAAATGTATGATGTCGGAAAGCGGAGGTGCAAAATATGGTTTCTGATGATAAAAGAATTCGTATCATTACAGGTCACTACGGCAGTGGAAAAACTGAATTTTCAGTCAACTATGTGACAGCTTTGAAAGAAGTGTCAGATAAAAAAGTTGTCATTGCCGATTTAGATATCGTAAATGTCTATTTCCGTTCCCGTGAGAAAAAACAGGAAATGGAAGAAAAAGGAATTTATGTGATTTCTTCTTCCATTGAAGGTGCTGGGTTAGATGTGCCAGCTGTATCAGCGGCTATCACCACCCCTGTCAAAGACAAATCTTGTGATTATGTCATTGATTTGGGCGGCAACGATGTGGGAACAAAGGTGTTGGGAAGAGTACTTCCTTTGTTAGAGCCTGAGGAAGTAGACTTTTTTATGGTAGTCAATACATATCGCCCCAATACGTCTACCACAGAAGGCGTTATCGAACAGATGCGCAATCTGGAAGCGGCAACTGGGTTGAAGGTGACAGGCTTTATCAACAACACGAACTTAATTCGAGAAACAACCGCAGCTTGTCTTGCTGATGGAGATGCAATATTAAAAGAAGTTACCAAACGCACGGGGGTTCCTGTGAAATATGTTTCTTATGTTGAGGAGCTTTTGACAGAGGAGGTACCCCAAGGACTTGCAGGTGAGTTGTTCCCGATGAAGTTCTATATGAGGAAATCCTGGATGTAAATTTTAATATTTATGGAGGTGTGTTTTGAATGGCAAAAGGTAGAGTAACAATTGATGAGGTAATCTGCAAAGGTTGCGAACTGTGTGTTTCTGTTTGTCCAAAAGATGTTTTGAAACTTTCCGAAACAAAAATCAACCCTTCAGGTTACAACCCCGCAGAAACTGTAAACGATGATTGTATCGCTTGTCAAAGCTGTGCAAAAATGTGCCCAGATTGTGCGATTACAGTGGAAAGACTTGACTAAGGGAGGAGGAATAATCAATGGCAAAGGTTTTAATGAAAGGAAACGAAGCAGTTGGTAAAGCAGCGATTGAAGCAGGTTGCAGATATTTCTTCGGTTACCCAATCACTCCTCAGAGTGAAGTACCCGAATATTTGTCCAGTGAACTGCCAAAAGTAGGTGGTACATTTGTACAAGCAGAATCCGAAGTGGCTGCAATCAACATGGTATATGGTGCAGCAGCAGCAGGTGCAAGAGTTTTGACTAGCTCTTCTTCACCTGGTATTGCACTGAAACAAGAAGGTATTGGTTATCTGTCCAATGCAAGTATGCCCGCTGTTATCATCAATATGATGCGTGGTGGCCCAGGTTTGGGTACTATCCAACCCGGTCAGGCTGACTACAACATGACAGTAAAAGGTGGCTCTAATGGTGACTACCATGATATCGTATTGGCACCTGCATCTGTTCAGGAAGCGGTTGATATGGTTATGGAAGCTTTTGACCTTGCAGATTATTATGGCACACCTGTTATCATTTTGGCTGATGGTTTGATTGGTCAGATGATGGAACCTGTTGATTTCAACTACGTTTGCAAAAAACAGTTGAAAGAAAAAACATGGGCATTGACAGGTAAAGGCGATGGCGAAAAACACATGGTACAAAACCTTGTTATCGAACCTGAAGAATGTGAAGAATGGAACAAAAGCCATTTTGCAAAATATGCTACCATTGAAGCTGATGAACAGGCTTGGGAAGAATATCTGATGGACGATGCAGAATATGCTTTCGTTTCTTATGGTACAGCTTCCAGAGTTGTGAGAACAGCGATTGGCTATCTGAGAGCAGAAGGCTATAAAGTAGGCATGATTAGACCAAAAACATTGTGGCCTTTCCCTGTAAAAGCATTCGACAAAGTAAACGACAGAATTAAAAAATACATGGACGTTGAAATGAGCATGGGTCAAATGGTTCCAGACGTTGCAGTGGCTTGTAACGATAAATATAAAGTAGAATTCTACGGCAGAACAGGTGGTATGGTACCTACTGTTGACGAAATCGTAGGATTTGGTAAAAAAATCATGGGAGGTGACAAATAATGGCAGTTATATTTGAAAAAACAAAAGCGTTGACAGACGTAAAATTGCATTATTGTCCCGGTTGTGCACATGGTATCGTGCATAGACTGCTGGCAGAATGTCTGGAAGAAAGTGGAGAAGACAAAAACGCAATCTGTGCAGTTCCCGTAGGTTGTGCAGTATTTGCAAATAAATATTTCAATTTTGACGCAATTCAGTGTGCACATGGTCGTGCACCTGCAACAGCAACAGGTATCAAAAGAGTACACCCTGATAAAATGGTTATTACATACCAAGGCGATGGTGACTTGGCTTCCATCGGTACTTGTGAAATCGTGCATGCTGCTGCTAGAGGCGAAAAAATCACAACTGTATTTATCAATAATGGTATTTACGGTATGACAGGTGGTCAGATGGCACCTACTACATTGCCTGGCATGAAAGCAACTACTGCAAAAGCTGGTCGTAATCCAGAAGTCAATGGTTTCCCTCTGAGAGTGAGCGAAATGTTGGCAACTTTGGATGGCCCTGCTTACATCGAAAGAGTAAGTGTTTCCACACCTGCGCAAGTTACACAAGCAAAAAAAGCTATCAAAAAAGCATTGGATATTCAAAAACAAGGTTTGGGCTTTACATTTGTAGAAGTGGTTTCCACTTGTCCTACAAACTGGGGTATGACACCTGTCCAAGCTATGGAATTTGTAAGAGAAAAAATGATCCCTTACTATCCTCTTGGCGTTTTCAAAGATATCACAGCAGAGGAGGGCAAATAATATGAATACATTTTCTTCTATCATTGCAGGTTTCGGTGGTCAAGGTTCTTTGTTGATGGGTAAGATTATGGCTTACTCTGGTATGTTGGAAGGTAAAGAAGTATCTTGGTGTCCTTCTTACGGCCCTGAAATGCGTGGCGGTACAGCAAACGTAAACGTAATCATTTCTGATGAAGGTATCGGTTCTCCTGTTATTACAAAAGATGCTGATTGTGTGGTAGCATTGAACCAACCTTCTTTGGACAAATTTGCACCTGTTGTAAAAGACGGTGGTTCTTTGGTTATCAATGCAGATTTGTGTTCTGTGGAACACTTGAATGTGAAAGAAGGCATAAAAGTATTGGAAGTACCTGCAAACAGAATGGCAACAGAAGCATTTGGCGGCTCCAAATTGGCAAACTTGGTTATGTTGGGCGCTGTGGTTTATGCTACAAATGCTGTAAAAGTAGATGGTATGGATGATACATTTGCACATGTATTCGAAGGCGGTAAAGCAAAATTTATCCCTGATAACAAAAAAGCGTTTGAATTGGGCTACAATTTTGCAAAAGAACATTGCTAATCCCTATTTGTAATATCATATTTCCCTGTGTCGATTTTGACACAGGGATTTTTATTTTGCAAAAAAAGAGTTCTTCCGTCTTTTCTATTTTTATGATATAATTTTACCAATAATCATAAGCCGATAGGAGCAAATGAGTGTTGTTTTAAGGAGAGTGCAGAAATTTTGAAGAACAAAGTCAAGATTACCATTGACGGAAAATCATTTACATTGATGGGGCAAGAAAGCGAAGAACATATGAAAGAAATTGCAAGCTACATTGATACAAAAATGCAGGAAGTGCGTCAAAATTCAAAAGTGGTTGCAAATGATACAAGCCTTGCTTATATATTGAC
>JAHHTV010000152.1 GCA_020024395.1 Anaerotignum sp.
AATAAAAACACACAGAAAGGAGCGGTTTGCGATGAAACAAAAATATATCGCTTTATTGCTTTTTTGTGGATTGTTATGTTGTCCGCATTTGGTGTGGGCAAAAGTAGAACAACAACCGCTGAACATCTCATGTTTTGATATAGAATATTGTTGTACACAATACACAGAAAATGATGATGTATACAATTTTACATATGAAAATGGAAATTTTAATATCAAACAAAATGAAAAATATCATTTTTTGATAGTAGATGGAAAATATTTGCAAGTACCAATAAAAATTATAAAAGATAAAGCATTTGTGCCACTTTCCGCATTGATAGATAATATGGATTGTACCATAGAACGAAAAGCAGATACTTTATTTTTGGTACGAAAAGGGCAGAAATTGCCCATAAGTAGCAAAGATGGAAAAATTGATGAAAACAAGTTGTTGGGGCTGCGTGATGTGATGGAGGCATTGGGCGCTACGGTGACATATACAAGAAAAGGTCTTATGCCTTTGGAAAATCCATTGATTGCTGTGGATTTTCGGGAGAATGATTATACAAAAGAACAAGCAGAGCAAAAAGTAAAAAACACATTGCTTTCTTGTATGAAAACGGCAAGGGAAGTCGGAAAGCTAGTACCATCAGATATGGAATATTGCATTGCAAAAACAGAAGTTGTGGCAGATATTGCAGGATATTATGTGTTAGATGGCATGTTTCCTATAGTATTGGAAAAAAGTACAGGTGCGGTGTATATACAAACACAATCACAGGAAAAAGTGTGTATGACAAAAATAGATGAAAATAGTTTGATTTTATATCCATAAACATAAAAAGGCATTTGATAAAATATCAAATGTCTTTTTTATGTATATTATGTGTGCAACAAATCCAATAAACATCATAATTTTCAGAACAATCGTTCTATTTTGTATGAAATTGTGGTATAATTATCCAATATATATTTTTATAAAATACAAAAAGGAGGGGAGCAGATGGACGAAATCAAGCTATGCGGTGAAGTAGAAAATATTGTATATCAAAACAAAGAAAATGGTTATACAGTATTTGCTTTGGAAACAGAAGATGATAGTGTGACTTGTGTGGGTGTTGTGCCACAAATTCACACAGGAGAAAGTTTGGAAATTCGAGGGCATTGGTCCACACACCCTCTTTATGGTAAGCAATTACAAATTACACAATATGAAAAATCTATGCCCACTACAAAAGCAGGTATGGAAAAATATTTAGCTTCTGGATTGATTAAAGGCATTGGTGCAAAAACAGCAAAAAAAATTGTGGATAAATTTGGTGAAGCATCTTTTTATGTGATAGAAGAAAAACCAGAACGTTTGGTGGAAATCAAAGGTTTGACATATGAAAAAGCTATGCGGATTTCAGAAGTGTTTCAAGAACAACATGAATTGCGAAAAGCCATGTTGTTTTTGCAAGAATTTGATGTTTCTCCTGCATATGCAATGAAAATATACAAAAAATATAAAGGACGTACATTTGATGTTGTCAAAACAAATCCTTATCGTTTGGCAGATGATATTTGGGGGATTGGGTTTCGTATGGCAGACAAAATGGCAGCAAGTGCAGGGATTGCAAAAGATAACCCAAACCGTGTGAAAGCAGCAGTGAAATATGTGTTAAATCAGGCAGCAAACAATGGGGATTGTTATTTGCCAAAAGAAAAACTCATACAACAAGCCACAGAACTTTTAGGCTTACATGGTGATTATGTGGAAAATGCCATTCGAGAATTGCAGGTGGCAGGAGAGATATGGCAAGAAACATTGCGGGGCGTGAGCAGTGTTTATTTGAATTTTTATTATTATGCGGAAATGGCTGTTGCAAAACGATTGTTGGAATTATCACAAATGTATGAAGAAGCAAATATTGAAAAAGTTGCAAGAGAAATTGTGGCAGTAGAAAAACAAACAGGTGTTACACTCGCACAAGAACAACGTTTTGCAGTATTAGAAGCAATGACAAGAGGGGTTTTGGTCATTACAGGTGGCCCTGGTACAGGGAAAACAACAACTATCAATACCATACTGCAAATATTGCAAACAGAAGATTGTGAAGTGGTTTTGGCAGCACCTACAGGGCGAGCAGCAAAACGTATGTCGGAAGCAACAGGCGTAGAAGCACAAACCATACATCGTTTATTGGAAACTACCTTTTTGGGCGAAAATAGTCGCCGCCAAACATTTGACAGAAACGAAGAAAATCCTATTGAAGCAGATGTCATTATCATAGATGAAACGTCTATGGTGGATTTACTTTTGATGCATGCATTGTTGCGTGCTGTGGCAGATGGTACAAGGGTGATATTTGTGGGTGACGTAGACCAGCTGCCTTCTGTTGGTCCTGGCAATGTGTTAAAAGATTTGATAACCAGCACAAAATTACCTGTGGTACGTTTGCAGCATATTTTCAGACAAGCACAAGAAAGTGCTATTATTATGAATGCACACCGTATCAACCAAGGGGATGACCCTGTGTACAATGCAAATGGTACGGATTTCTTTTTTGTCAAACGCACATATGGTGATGATGTGGTACAAACAATACAAGATTTGGTATTGACAAGGTTGCCCAAATTTACAGGCTGTGATGGTTTGCAAGATATGCAGATATTGACACCCATGCGAAAAGGGCTTTTGGGTGTGCAGAGTTTGAATACAGTGTTACAAGCTGCATTAAATCCACCATCAGAAGATAGGGCGGAAAAAGAATATCGACAAATGGTATTTCGAGAAGGCGACAAAGTCATGCAAATCAAAAATAATTATAATATTGCATGGCGTATATATCATACATCAGGCAAACGCTGTGAAGAAGGCGTGGGGATTTATAATGGCGATGCAGGCACAATCAAAGAAATTGATGATAACCAAGAAGTAATAAAAGTGGTTTTTGATGATGGTAAAGTGGTGGATTATGATTATGCACAGTTGGACGAATTGGAGCTTGCATATGCAGTCACTATACACAAATCACAAGGAAGTGAATACCCTGTTGTGATTATTCCTGTGCATAGTGGCCCACCCATGTTGATGACAAGAAACTTGCTTTATACCGCAGTGACAAGGGCAAAAAAATTGGTTGTGCTTGTGGGGCTAAAAGAAACCATATCTTCTATGGTCAAAAATGACAGAGAAATTACAAGATATACAGGGCTTGCAGAGCGTATACAACACTTATATGACTTTATGCAAAATGAGGCAGACAAATGAAACAGCTAAAAAATATGATTTTAGAATTTTTGTTTCCCCCACGTTGTGCAATATGTGGCACAGTACTAGATATAACAAATGCAGAAAGGCGGCTTTGTCCTACTTGCAAAGCAGATATTCCATTTATAAAAGCAGAACGTTGTCAAATTTGTGGTAGGCATATTACAGAAGATTATATTTGTCAGCGTTGTAAAACGACGGATTTTGCTTTTACAAAAGGGATGGCAGCATTTTCTTATGCTGTGATGCAACAACCGATTGCAAATTTGAAATTTCATGGATACCAACATGATGCAGAAAATTTGGGCAGTTTATTTTATGAATATTTTGTTGAAAATCAGAAAGACTGGATAACATGGACAGATATTGTAGCCATTGTACCACTGCATGAAAAAAAGCAAAAACGCAGAGGATTTAATCAAGTGGATTTGATTTGTCGGGAATTGGTGGAAAAAACAAATATGCAATATATACCAGATTTATTACAAAGAAGTGTGGATACTGTACCACAAAGCAGTTTACAAGCAGAGCAAAGACGGGAAAATATACGAAATGTATTTGTATTGAATAAAAATATTGATATTACTGATAAACATATACTGCTTGTAGACGATATTTTTACTACAGGCAGTACATTGCACGAATGTAGTAAAGCGTTGTTGCGGGGTGGTGCAGCAGAAGTGCGGGTGTATTGCTTGGCTGTTGTGGAGAAGCAATAGCCAAAAAACGTTACAAATTCATATAAAAATACAGGGGAAAGTTAGGCGATTTCATGAAACGATAAAAAAATATCGTTTTCCTTTGTAAAAGACTAAAA
>JAHHTV010000153.1 GCA_020024395.1 Anaerotignum sp.
TATCATAGCAGTTGGGGTTTTAGATTTTACAGATTCTGGCGAACTTCGGGCAGCATTATGGATTTCTGCACTGCAAATGTTGTTTTCTTTACTTTGGTATCTTTCTTTTAAATATTATTTTTGCTCGCATAAAAAGTATACTTTGATTGCAGCATATTTTAATGTTTTTCAAGTCATCATGATTTTGGAACTGCAATATTATCTCTATGATGAATATATCTCCTATACCGTGATTATTTGCATTATATTAGCCACATCATTAACTGTCATTGGGCATATGAAAACGTATATATGTGTCATTATGCTGGCTTTACTTGCAGATATTATTTTAACTTTATCCAAAAATTATGATTTTATATCTTCATATCAGATGAAAATGTATGTCCTTGACAATATATTTATGCTCATCATCGCTGTTGGAATCAATGTTTGTGTTTCATGGTTAAAATATCAAGAATTTGAGAAACAACGACAAATTCTTTATTTAAGCGAACGGGATAGTTTAACAGGGCTTTTGAATCGAAACGCTTTGGAATATGCCATACAAACACACATCAATCAGCATACTCAATGTGCAATGATATTATTAGATCTTGATAACTTCAAAACATTGAATGACACACTGGGGCATTACAAGGGAGATCATTGTCTTTGTGCTGTTGCAAAGGAATTAAACAACATCTTCCAAAATACAGGTGATGTTTGTAGATTGGGTGGCGATGAATTTGTTATTTTTATGAGCAATATCCCCAATACAGACTTTGTGATAGAGAAAACAAATCTACTCTTACAAAAAATTCCACGAAAATATCCTCATACTACAGGTGATATCTCCATTACTTGCAGTATTGGTGTTGCTTTTTCACAAAGTAATGGCGACAATCTATATGAAAATCTATATAAATCCGCCGATTCAGCAATGTATGAATCCAAAGCAAAAGGGAAAAATACAGTGACAATTTTTTCAAACAATGATTCTTGCACGAAAATAGCAGAAGATTGATAGAATCATTCATATTGGTAAAAAGACAGCCCCTGATGATGATACTTGTATCAACATCAGGGGCTGTATCAATTTTGCAATCTATTTTTTTAAAACCTTTTCAATATTTTTATTTACCAAGATAGTTCTACACTAAAGAAAAAACTATTTGCGAATATTTATTCTTTATTTCATCACTGCGCCTGTATTTGCAGAAGATACCAATTTTGCATATCTTGCCAACCATCCTGTTGTAATTTTGGGTGCTGGAGCTGTATAAACTGCTTTTCTTGCTGCAAATTCTTCTTCGCTCACTTTTGCATTGATTTTATGATTTGGAATATCAATTTCGATCAAATCCCCCTCTTTGAGCAGACCAATGGTACCACCAGAAGCCGCTTCTGGGCTTACATGACCAATAGATGCTCCACGGCTTGCACCACTGAAACGTCCATCTGTAATCAATGCAACAGATTTATCCAGCTGCATTCCTGCCAAAGCACTTGTCGGATTTAACATTTCACGCATACCAGGTCCTCCCTTTGGACCTTCGTAGCGAATGACAACCACATCCCCTGCTTTGATTTTTCCTGCATAAATAGCAGCAATGGCTTCTTCTTCACCATCAAATACACGTGCTGGGCCTTCGTGACAAAGCATCTCTTGTGCAACAGCACTTCTTTTTACTACACAACCTTCTGTTGCAATATTTCCCCACAGAACTGCAATGCCCCCATTTTCACTGTATGGATGATCAATAGGACGAATTACGTTTGGATCTTTGACCTTGGCAGAAACAATGTTTTCTCCTAAAGTTTTTCCTGTCACCGTCATGACATCCAAATCCAGCAGTCCTTTTTTCGCCAATTCTGCCTGTACTGCGGGGATACCGCCGGCCTGATTCAAATCAGAAATATGTGTTTGCCCAGCTGGTGCTAAATGACATAAATTGGGTACTTTGTTTGAGATTTGATTAAAAATATCCAAATCCAATTCCACACCTGCTTCATTGGCAATCGCCAATAAATGCAGCACACTGTTTGAAGAACAGCCCAAAGCCATATCACAAGCAACTGCATTATAAATGCTTCTTGTATTGATGATATCCCTTGCTTTGATATCTCGTTCCACCAAATCCATGATTGCCATACCTGCGTATTTTGCAAGCAGCATACGACCATTGGAAACAGCAGGAATGGTGCCATTTCCAGGAAGTGCAATTCCGATTGCTTCACAAAGACAGTTCATACTGTTTGCGGTATACATTCCGGCACAGGAACCACAGCCGGGACAAGCACCTGTTTCATACTCGTACAGCTTCGCATCATCAATGAGATTTGCTTTTCTTGCACCCACTGCTTCAAACATTGTAGATAAACTAATTTCTTTATCATCTACCATACCAGGCATCATCGCACCACCGGAGCATACCACTGCTGGTACATTCATGCGTACTGCTGCCATTACCATCCCTGGCACAATCTTATCACAATTTGGTACCAACACCAATCCATCCAAAGCATGTGCCATTGTCATGGTTTCCACACTATCTGCAATCAATTCACGGCTAGCAAGACTGTATTTCATACCAATATGCCCCATCGCAATGCCATCACATACACCAATGGCAGGAATCATAATGGGTGTTCCCCCTGCCATCCTTACTCCTGCTTTTACGGCTTCTGTAACCTTATCCAAGTTAAAATGTCCTGGTACAATTTCACTATGTGCAGAAACAACACCAATCAATGGACGATCTAATTCTTCTTTTGTATATCCCATTGCATAAAATAGGCTTCTTGCAGGCGCTTTTTCTACACCCTGCGTAACCTGTGCACTTCTTCTTTTTTTCATCTGCCTTCCTCCATTCCAGAGATTTTTAGGAAAACAGCGAGTCTTTCAAGACTCGCTGTCAGATTCTTATTATTTTTTCAGCCAGCTCATCATTTCTCTCAATTCTTTGCCTACCTGACACAGCTGGTGACTTGCTGCTTTTTTACGAGATGTCAGGAATTTTGCTTTTCCTCCTGCATTCATTTCCTGTACAAATGTGCTTGCAAAAGTGCCATCTTGAATTTCTGCTAAAACCTGCTTCATCGCATCTCTGGTTTCTTTTCCGATGATACGTTTGCCTGAGACATAATCACCATACTCTGCAGTATTGGAGATAGAATATCTCATTTTTTCAAATCCGCCTTCATAGATCAAATCTACAATCAACTTCATTTCATTGATACACTCAAAATATGCCATTTCCGGTGCATAACCAGCTTCTACCAGTGTTTCAAATCCTGCTGTCATCAGCTCGCAAACACCGCCACACAATACCGCTTGTTCACCAAAGAGGTCTGTTTCTGTTTCTTCTTCAAATGTTGTTTCCAAAATCCCAGCTCTGCCTGCGCCCAATGCACTTGCATATGCCAAAGCAAATTCCTTTGCCTGACCAGATTGGTCTTGTTCTACTGCTACCAAACAAGGTACACCACTTCCCTGTACATAAAGACTTCTCACAATATGTCCAGGACCTTTGGGTGCTACCATAGAAACATCCAATCCTTCCGCTGGCTGGATTTGCCCGTAATGGATATTGAATCCATGTGCAAACATCAGTGTATCTCCTTGTTTCATATGCTTTGCTACCTGATTTTTATAAACCATAGGTGCCAATTCATCTGGTACCAGCATCATTACAACATTTCCAGCTTCTGCTGCTTCTTCAATATCCAGAACCTTCAATCCTGCTGCTTCTGCTTTTGCAGTATGTGCAGAGCCAGGTCTTAACCCGACCACAACATCCACACCGCTTTCCTTCAAATTCATCGCATGTGCATGTCCTTGGCTACCAAAACCAATGATTGATACTGTTTTCCCATTCAATAAACTCAAGTTACAATCTTTGTCATAATATTTTTTACTCATAGCAATCTCTCCTTTTTGATTATCATTTTTTATTTTTTTCTGCTAGCATTTATTCTTAAATACCTGTATATCGATGTAATTCTTCTTCCATATCTCGAGCCATACCTGTGACACCTGTTCTGGAT
>JAHHTV010000154.1 GCA_020024395.1 Anaerotignum sp.
AAATAATAGAGAAAGGAGCTTTTGGAATGCAAAAACAAACTTCCATAGAAAAAGCACTAGAACAAATACAAGATGGTATGACAATTATGGTGGGCGGCTTTTTAGGCGTTGGCACACCACAAGCATTGGTTGATGCTTGTATCAAAAAACAAGTAAACAATATTACATTGATTTCTAATGACACAGCTTTCCCCGAAATTGGCGTAGGCAAATGGATTGTAAATCGTATGGTAAAAAAAGCCATTGTTTCCCATATTGGTACAAACCCCGAAACAGGCAAACAAATGATGGCAAATGAAACCGAGGTTGTGTTGGTACCACAAGGTTCTTTGGCAGAAAAAATTCGTTGTGGTGGTATGGGACTTGGTGGTGTATTGACAAAAACAGGTGTCGGCACATTGGTAGAAGAAGGCAAACAAACCATCGTTGTGGAAAACGAAACTTATATTTTAGAAACACCTTTACACGCAGATATTGCTTTGATTTATGCAGATATTGCCGATGAAACAGGTAATCTGATGTATCATGGCAGTACCAAAAATTTCAATCCCTTGATGGCAGCAGCAGCTGATAAGGTCATTGTAGAAGCAAAACAAATCGTACGTGCGGGTACACTCTCTCCTGACCATGTTGCAGTACCTCATATTCTCGTTGATGCGATTGTGAAAGGAGATTGATACCATGAATGCAAAAGAACAAATTGCAAAAAGAATTGCACAAGAAATCAAAACAGGTGACGTTGTAAATCTTGGCATTGGTCTGCCCACATTGGTTGCAGATTATATTCCCGCTGATATGGACGTTACATTCCATTCTGAAAATGGTTTTATCGGCTTAGATAGTGTTGCAGACGAAACCAACACAGACCCCAATATTGTCAATGCAGGCGGTGTACCTGTCACCATCAAAAATAATGCTGTATTCTTTGACAGTGCAACATCTTTCGGTATTGTGCGTGGTGGTCATGTAGATATTACCGTTCTGGGCGGTTTGGAAGTGGACGAAAAAGGCAATCTTGCAAACTATATGGTTCCTGGAAAAAGTATCCCTGGTATGGGGGGTGCAATGGATTTAGTGGCAGGTGCTAAAAAAGTCATTGTAGCCATGACACATACAGTAAAAGGTAACCCCAAAATATTAAAACAATGTACACTTCCTTTGACAGGAAAAGGTGTTGTCAGCATGATTATCACAGAATTAGCTGTATTTCATGTGACGGAACAAGGACTTTTACTGACAGAAATTGCTGCTGATACCACAGTAGAAGATGTATTGCAACAAACAGATGCAACCGTCATTGTCAGTCCTGACTGCAAAAAAATGGCACTTTAATCAAAAAAGAGATATTACAACATTTTTGTAATACCTCTTTTTTTTATTTCAAAATTTTTTCAAAAGCTATTTTTTCACTATCACCCAAATCTACAATACCGCAATATGTAAAACCTTGTTTTTCAAATACCCGCTGCATCAAACGATTTTTTTCATCTGTATCTACACGCAGACTATTGACACCGTTTTCCTTACAAATTTTTTCTGCAAAGCAAAACATCTTTCCTGCCAATCCTCTGCCTTTTTTCTGGTTTTGTACTGCCATTCTATGTACTACTGCATATTTTTGATTAGATAACCAACTTCCGTCTATTTTTTCATAACAAGGCTCCCCATCAAAAGAGATACAAACATAGCCCACAATTTCTGTATCATCATATAAAACATAACCATTTTTTTGTTCCAAATCTTGTAAAATATCTGTTTTGCTTGGATATGCATTTTGCCACTGGTCTATATTTTGA
Source organism: Anaerotignum sp. (assembly GCA_020024395.1). GTDB lineage: Bacteria > Bacillota > Clostridia > Lachnospirales > Anaerotignaceae > Anaerotignum. Next base: position 1,797 of record JAHHTV010000154.1, read on the forward strand.
CTTGCCAAAAACGCTTTTGCTTCCTCCATCAAATATAAAATATGTTGTATATCATTTTGTTTTGCCAATCTTATGTTCATACATTATTCCTTTCTAATACAACAATAATATAGAGGAGAATACTTTGAAAATCAAAACATTCTCCTCTTTGATATGTTATGCTTTTACTTTTCTTTTGAAACATGCACCAATGATGCCACATATCACAGCAGGTACCACCCATGCACAACCAAATTCTGCCAAAGGCAATTTTTGTACAAATGTAAATGGTGCGCCATAACTTGCTGTTGCAAATTCCAATACACTAATCAAAAATGCACCATATGCAGCAAAACAAGCAATATTGTCATTTTTCAGCTTTTCATCAAAAAATGTCAACAGCACCAACACCAACACAGGTGGATATAACAAACCCAATATCGGCCCAGAAAAACTGATAATACTGGATAAACCAAAATTTGAAATCACAAAACTTATCACCGTAATCACAATCACCAAATGGGTGTATTTTAATTTTCCACCTGAAATTTCATTGAAATAATCTGATGCAACAGATGTCAAACCAACAGATGTCGTCAAACAAGCCAAAAACACAATGATTGTCAATAGTATTGCACCATATTTGCCCATCAACGCCTGCACAATCGCCATCAAAAGTCCTGCCTGTTCATATGCTGCAAAACTTTCTATACTAGATGTTGTTGCACCTAAATATGTCAAACCGCAATATACAATCATCAACAAAATCCCTGCAATAACACCCGCCAAAGCAACCATACCACTAACTTCTTTTCTGTCTGTATAACCTTTTGACATTGCCGCAGATGTTACAATCCCTGTCAACAGCAAAGCACCAATACCGTCCATTGTCTGATAGCCAGAGAGTATACCTTCTCTCAAAGGAACAATTTCAGATGTTGCAGATGCTTCTCCCAAAGGAGATATCACACCAATGACCATCAATATCACCAACACAGCCACCAAAATCGGTGTCAGATATTTCCCAACAATATCCACCACTTTATTCGGGCGAATGGTCAATGCCAATGATATTGCAAAAAATATGGCACTAAACACCCAAATGCTGCTATTGGGCATCAGTTTTGAAATACCCATTTCATAAGTGGTCGCCGCTGTTCTTGGGATAACCAGCCCAGGCCCAATACATAATATAATAATTGTTGCCATCACTTTTCCAGGTAATACCCCGATTTTTCCGACAACTCCTTGAATATCTCCTCGACGGTTATATACGGTTGCCAATATGGCAAGTACACCCATACCCACATCGACAATAAAAAACCCTAAAAATCCAATAAACCAATCTGCCCCTGCTTCTCTACCCAAAAATGGTGGGAATATCAAATTGCCTGCACCAAAAAATGTCGCAAACAAAGCCAATCCCATAATCAATATTGTATGTATTTTGTTTGATTTCATTTTCAAGTCTAGTTTTTTCTTTATTTAAATTTTCTTGAACTGTTTTAGTTTGGGAAAATTTAGCAAAAGCCTCTTGTGAGTTAACATACCCAACTTTCATAGCGAATGCTGATACTGAAAGCATTAGCGCCATTGCTGGTATTAATATTTTTTTCATGTGTGATACCTCCGTTACTTTATATTATGTTAAAATGATTGTCCCATATTGAAATAGAACTCCATTCCACTATCCATTTTATCTCCTACTGGCCAACCAAAGTCAAATCTTAATGGACCAATAGGTGTGTTAAGTCTTAATCCTACACCTGCTGTTGTAGCTACTTTATCTGGGAAGTCTGCATCTTGACCATATTCTAAATCTCTTCCATTTTGTTTCCATGCTCTACCTGCATCAAAGAATACAACAAATCCAAGAAGTTCATTAATTTGAGTTCTGTTCTCAATAGTACCAACAAGTTTTTGAGTACCTTTAAAGAATCCACCATCGTATCCTCTCAATGTACTTCCTCCACCTACCCAGAATCTTTGAGCTTCTTTTGTAGAATCAGTCATTATTCCTCCAACAACTTTATAAGCAAATGTATTGTTTTTAAAGAATCCTCTATGATACTTTCTCAATTCTAATGTTACATTTCCAAAAACATCTCCATCGTAACCACCAGCATATCCACCTTCCAATTGAAGTTTTGCATATTCTCCTGCTGTTGGATTCCAGAAATGATTTCTTGTGTCATAAGTTAAAGATGGGAATAAACTC
>JAHHTV010000155.1 GCA_020024395.1 Anaerotignum sp.
TCTGTGCACCAGTACGCAGTTCTGTGATATATGCACCATCCATCACTGCAAGAAATTTTCCCAATTTAGGATCTGCCAAAACAATGATTCCACAAAGAAATGGAAGTCCCGCTTTTTTTCGTTCACCAGCAATGCCTCCCACCCATTTGATTCCAGCAATATCCTGTGTACCAATATAAGCTGGCATTGCATTGAAAAATCCTTCATATGGGGGATAAGGTGCAGTTTCGCCCAAATCCAGCGTTACTTTTGCAGGATTGATTACAGTACCATCTGCCAGTCCAGCAAAAGTTTTTTCCACACTCTGCAAAACTCCATCCAAAGTCACCAGTTTTTTTACCTCATCAATCGTAAATAATTTTGTCACTTTATCTCTCCTATCCTTATTACAAATTTATATTCTTTCTTTGTACAGCATGGGTCGATCTTACGCCAAATGGAATAGTTTCGGTAAGAACATAGACAGATCTGGCCAGAAAGATGTCAATAAAACAACTGGAACATAGCCAAACAGTAACAGTTTCATTGTAGGTTTTAAGATATCCTTAAATTCACATTGACCAATGCGCATGCCCAGATATAAAATGCTAGCATAAGGAGGTGTCACACCACCCATTGCAAGATTGACACCCATAATTGCTGCAAAATGAATAGGAGATAATCCAAGCTCTCTGACCAAAGGTAACAAAAGTGGTGCACAAAGCAACATACCTGTGGAGTCATTCACAATCATACCAACCACAAACAGAAAGATATTCATCAGAATCAAAATAATGGTTTTATTTGTTGTAAGGCTGAAAATAATCTTAATCAGCGCCTGTGGAACCTGGAGCATAACAAATGTCTGACTCAACATAAGACAAAATACAACCATAACCATAATAGAACCAATAGAACAAATAGAATCCATTGTCATTGTTTTGAGATCTTTCAATTTCATTTCTCTGTAAATGAAAAGCCCTACCGGAATACTATATAAAGCAGCAACAGCTGCTGCTTCTGTTGCGGTAAAGATACCGCCATAAATACCACCCAGAATAATTACGGGCATCATCAATGCAGGAATTGCAGATATTGTTCTTTTTGTTGTCATCTGAACTTTTTCTTTTAACTGCATTGGAGGCAGGAGTGTCAAATCAAATTTTTTGCATTCACGTAAATTGATGATACAAAATAGTATCATAACCAAAACACCTGGTCCTACTGTAGAAAGGAAACATGCAGGGATAGAAGTTTCAGTGATCCATCCATAAATAATCATAATTGCACTTGGCGGAATCAATAAACCAAGTACAGAGGATACGGTTACCAATGCTGTTGCAAAACCTCTGGAATACCCTTGCTCTACCATACGAGGAATCATAATGGGTCCTGTTGCAGCAACACCTGTGAATCCACTACCTGAAATAGCACCAATGATTGCACATGTAACAACGCTAATAATCCCCAGACCACCTTTGATTCTTCCAACAAACGCATCACACAAATCCAATAGCTTTTTGGCAACGCCACTTCCGCCCATATAGGTTCCTGCCAAAATAAACAAGGGGCTTGCCAAAAGAACCGTACCTACTGACTGTGAATATGCCCACAGCATCATACTTTTCATGGATACACCACCAAAAATGCTCATGAACAACAATGCACCGCCAAAACAATATGGTAAGGGAACGCTCATCATCAAAAGCACAATCAACAAAATAACATCCAGTCCCACAATAGCTAATGTGCTCATTTTCCTTCAGCCCCTTTCAAGCATTTGACAAAATCTCTGATATTTTCAATCAATTCCACCGCTGTAAAAAACATCATAAATATTAGCCCGATAAACATAGAACTTTCACCAATAAACATTGGAATATGTAAAATATCACTGGTTTTCCAAAGCCCAAAGGAATATTGAAAAAACCAGAATGCCCAATATGCAAGCCATGCACAAATGACCAGAGATAAAATGCCCTTCACGCAATTAAATATTTTGATCGATTTTTCTTTTTTAATGTATAATGTCAAAATCCCACATTCTATATGGCTGCGTTTTTCTGATGCAATGGCACCTCCCATCATATAAAGCCAGATAATGAAGAATGTCATCAATTCTTCAACGCCCATCAGAGGAACTTTTAAAATGTATCTTAAAACAACCTGATATACAATAATCAGTGGAAGCGCAATTGCACAAATATAACCAATGATTCTCTGTATCACAACCATAACATGATAGATCCCTTTTAAGACTGGTGTTTTAATGCTCTCATAATATTCCATTTTATCCTCCTTCCTCAGCAGCAACATTGTAAATATGCTCAACCATTTTATCCTTAATCAGAACATTCCTCCAATGCCTGCTGTTTTTCAAATAATGCCTTACACAAAGACAAATCTGAACCTGCCATACCTTTTTGTGCAAACTCTCCCATGAAGTTTAAGGACATATCTGCATTGCTGCCAATCACCCCTTCATTCAAAGGTGTTGCTGCACCATCCATAGCAAGCAATGCACTTTCAATGGCAATACCTGCTGCAGAAGCCAGCTTCAAAGCACATGCAAGTCTTGCACCATCACAAACAACACCAAAGATATTGATAATGGTATTATTGATTGCTGTATCAATTTCAGAAAGTCCGCCACCCAAAAGCATAACTGCACCAGCTGCAATACCTTGAGAAGCAGCTGTTACACAAGCACACATGGAGGATACACGACCAATACGATTTTTTACGCAAATGGTCATAAGAAGGCTCATTGCCAAAGCACGAAGCAACTGCTCATCAGTGCTATTCATATCTTCTGCCATACTAATCAGAGGAAGCGTTGCAGTAATACCAACATTGCCACTTGTCGCACAGCTCATTGCAGGTAAAGGATATCCAATCATTCTGGTTTCCGATCCTGCAGCGGTAAGTGCTTTTGCTTTGGTAATCATATTATCCTTTCCATGCTTCATCATAGAAACACCAAAACCCGCTCCCTTTGCCTTACCAGACAAACATGCTTCTGCCAAAGCTTTATTCATGGTGATGGCTTCATGAATAAATTCTAAATCTTCTATTGGAATATGAACAGCTAAATCATAGAATTCCTCAATTTTATAATGAGCCATAGCATCCTTTGTTTCATTCATGGACGCAACACGATCAAAAGGAATATCAACCTGTTTTACTCCATTTGCTTCACGATATACGAGGTTCGTATGTGTTTTTACAACAATTGCACGTCCGACACCTTGATCTGTTGTAACCGTAAAATCCATATAAAGTCCTAAAATATCAGTTTCTAAATCTGGAATCACAATAACATTTCCAGATTTTGAAAAAGCATAGGCTGCCTTCTCATCCTGTTCTGTTACTTTATGTAAAACATTCAACCCTGCCTTTGCATCTCCTGCCAACGCTCCCAAAGCAGCAGCCATTTTCAGTCCCACAACGCTTGTTCCCGGAATTCCTACATCGCTATTTTTGGTACCAATGTGACGATCGACTTTGATTTCTATTTTTGAAACCTTGCCACCGATTGCCTCTGCAGCCTCCGCAGCTACATAAGAAACAGCTGTTGGACCTGTGCACCCCAAAGCAGGAGTAACTTCCTTTCTTAAAATTGCATAGAGTTCTTTGTACTTACCTTCCATTATATTGCACCTCCAATTATTTAAATGTATTACATTATGATATTATGATTATATTATGTTATAACAAAGTTGTCAATATATGTCATTCCATTTCTTGTTTTGCTCTACGATATTGTAAAATATGCCCTTTCATTTTCTGTAAATCGTTCTATATATAAACAAATGTTTTATTTTGTCCTTTGTAGAGAATACTTTATTAGTAGTTATAAATAAACGCAAATAAAATCAATATTTTAAAATACACCAATGCTCCGCTTTTTTATCAAAAAATAACACTGTAGTTCATACCACAGTCAACAAATTTTGAAAGATCATATTCTGTGATGCTGCTTTTACCATACTTTCGTTTGATAGATACTAAATC
>JAHHTV010000156.1 GCA_020024395.1 Anaerotignum sp.
CCGTTACCTCCCTCATGTTGGAAATCAGAAACTCCCTTTTATCCATTGTATCTTGTTTCCCTGCTTTCGTAAAGGTGTTTTTATAAAAAACTGCAAATTCCGTATTTTTTCTACAAAAGAATCATGTCTATGGGGCTTATTTTTCCAAATACCCCTAAAAAAAGAGGGAAGGCAGGCGAAAATTGTTTTTTAGTTTCCTAATAATGGCTTTTTTCTTAAGGTAGCTGCTTTTTGGGATCTTTTTTCTCACCGTTTTGTTCCATACCGAAACAAAGATGGTCGGCAAGCCCTGCACCATAGCCTACAGGCTTTGCTACTTGTCCAATTTCTTGTCCTTGTTTTACCGTATCGCCTTCTTTTACCGTGATATTTTCTGCCAGCGGACTGTATGTAGTCCGCCAACCGTCAGCATGTTCTATCACAACCGTTTTCCCAACTTCTGCATCATCTTTGACTTCCAACACTTTACCATCTGCTGCGGCAGATATTGTTGTACCTTCTTGTGCTGCAATACAAATGTTGTCATTGGTTCTGTACTGTTCCAATGTTGGGTCATAAATTGCTTTTTCTACACTATAAGGCATGACAATTTCACCACTGACAGGATATGAAAATGTCAAATCTGCTTTTTGTGTAGTCTGTTTTTCAGGTTTTACATCTGGTACTTTTGGTGCAGCTTTTTGTGTAGGTTGTTTTTGTTCTGCGTTTTTGTCTGGTTCTTCTCCAGCATCTTGGCTCATGTTATCTCGTTCCAACTGTGCTGTTTCCAAACTGGGTGTTTTGGGTGCATTTGCAGGAGAAACCATATCTGTTTTCATAGATTGATTTTGTGTTTCCTCTGTTTTTTGTGTGGGTGCTTTTTCCAAAGCATAATATGTCAGACCACCGCCTAATGCAATCACACAAAGCCCCATAGAAACCAATATTGTTACCATTTTACGTTCATTTCTTTTTCCATTATTCATTGTATTGACACCTCCAAGGCTAGTTTTGCCCATCAGACGCCGTTTTATGCAATATGGTCAAAAGAAATTCCTGTATAATAATGTTGTAATATCGCATGATATGTCATGCCTTCATCCGCCAAAGCCTTTGCACCATATTGGCTCATACCAGCACCATGCCCATATCCTTTTGTGGTAAACACAAAATCATCCCCATTTCTGGCGACTGTAAAATCTGCACTTCTTAACCCCAATGCTTGTCGCACTTCCAAACCTGTCAATGTTTGATTGCCCACTTGTACTTGTTGTATGTATCCTGCATGACTTCGTTTGATATTGTCAAAAGACAATGCTTCTGCCGAAACACCCAAATCCCCATAACAAGACAATGCTTGTTTTACCGCTTTTGCACTTTTTGTCACAGTGACTGTATTATCAGGGGCTTGTAAATCCCCATGACTGTCTACGCTTTTCAAATAAGGAATTTTTTGCACCCAAACATTTTCAGAATTTTCTGTTTTGCCACAGCTTTGTGCATGAAATACTGCCAATATTGGCTCTCCTTCATATACCATAATTTCACCTTTTGTCTGCGAAACCAAATCTTGTATTTTTTTTGCATATGTTTCATATTGTGCTCCCCATTTTTTTCTTTGTGCTGCTTCATCTGCATAGGCTTGTCCCACATCATACAATACTTTGTCACTGCCCACTTCTTCCATTTTTCGCACTTGATATGTTCTTGCTGCCACAGCTTGTGCCTTTAATGCCTCATCAGGAAATGATGCTGGCATTTCTGCTGATACCACACCCACAACATATGTTTCCAATTCATTTTGTTCTTCTGGTTGTTTGATTGGTTTTTTCTGTTCTGCTTGCATATAATCTTGTAACCCATACAATACTTTTGCTTCTTGTATATGTTCTTGACGAAAACCACCCATCACCACCGTCACAAACAAAGGTATCCCAATCATCGCCAAAAACAAATAACACAACATCACCCACAATATTTTTTTGACCATGTTTGCCCACTTCCTCTCAAAAAAGTGTATGCAAAATGCAATCGAAACATACCATTAAAAAAAGAGAGCAATGCTCTCTTTTTCATCAATATATCCAATATACCCAAATACCTGCTGCCATAACCAAACACAACAATACTGTACCGATTTTTGCATCATGGCGTTCTACTTCTTTGGCACGCTCTATCCATTCAGGTTTTCCCAAATCTTTGACATACAATCCACCAAAAATACCTGTTTGTGTTTGTAAACATATTCTTTTTTCTTTTTTTAATATATGATATGACCTTCTTGTCAAACGAAAATAATATGTCACACCATTTTGTATGCCTTCCAAATAATAATTTTGTTGCAAACTACGTTCTGTACCTGCCTCATTTGCCCGAAAACACTGGCAATGTATCAAACGCAATTCCTGTTTTCTGCAATAAATACGGTCTAATGCTGTGTATACCATACGTGTATACATACCGTTTAGCAAACACAATACAAACACTATCCCCCCTACAACATCCTTTTGCATCCATTTGCTTTGTACAAAATCTGCTGGCAAATATGCAATCATACCACGAAACACATACAACAGCAAAACCAAAAGTATTGCATATATGATACAAAATAATATGGGATAGTTTTTTCTATGGTGTATATCCCACAATTTCACATCTGCCATACCACGCCTGCAAATCAAAAATTGTACCACACAAATCAATACCATCAAACCATTGATTTGTGTCCCCGCATGATACCCGATTGTCATTGCAGCAATGGGAACAAGCCACCCTGTCAGCAACGCCCAGCCTTTTCTTCCTGTCACCGCTGTTGTAAATACGCAGATATATGCCGTCAGCCATATGCCAATTCCCAACCACTCCATAAAACAAAACCTCTGTTGGTATCAAATGCCACGGAACATATCGGAACGGAAACGACTGCGTTTACGGCTTTCTGCAATCTGTGCCAATATCAAATCTCTTTCCCCATTCAATGTACCGCCCAATGCAATATAATTGGATGCATGGTTTGCACGGAACATAGTACCTTCTGCATCTACGTTGCGGATAAATAATTCTGTTTCATCCAATACTTCTTGTGGGTCTAATAATGTAAATTCACCACGATTATGTTGTTCATATAATTCTGTACCATATTCTACCATCAATGTCAAAAATCCGATATATTCTGGTTTGATTGCAGAAACCACTCTTGCACTGTTTAGTGCGTGTTCTCTCCATCTTTTTTTACCGCCCAATCCAGAAATCAATGTCATAGATAATATCATACCTGCTTCTTTGACTTTTTTCCCTGCGGCAATCATTTCTTCTGATGTCACACCTTTTTTTGTTTCACGCAATACATCATCATCGCCGCTTTCCAGACCCATATATACCATATCCAAGCCTGCTTGTTTGAGCTGACGCAGTTCTTCTGGCGTTTTACCCAATATGTCTTTTGGAGCACCATATACAGAGATACGTTCCACTTCTGGGAAGTATTCATGACATTTTCCCAATATATATAACAAATCTTCTGTTTTGACAATCAAAGCATCACCGTCTGCCAAGAATATACGACGCACCTGCACACGGTTGTAATAATTTCTTGCCATTTCCAAATCTTCTACAACTTCTTCCAGTGGACGAATACGGAAACTTTTATCTTTATACATATTACAGAATGTGCAGGTATTTCTGGCACAACCAATGGTCAACTGTATAATCAAACTGCCGCCTTCACTTGGTGGTCTGTAAACGGTTCCTTCATATCTCATATTTCATCTCTCCCATTTTTTATCATATTTTTTATTTGAAAATTGCGCAAAATATTTGCATCTATGCTCCATTATACTCATAAATACATAAAATTATCAATACCCATTTCTTTCATTTGACAATACATTGTTTTTTGGCTATAATAAGTCATGAAATTTCATCAGAATTTGTTTTTGAGGCAGGCGAAAGGACGACGCTTTTGCAAATGGAAAGGCAGCATCTGCGGCTGTTTTTTTCTTTGTGTTTGTTTC
>JAHHTV010000157.1 GCA_020024395.1 Anaerotignum sp.
ATATAAACCATATACAGAAAGCAAATTCTATACCAAAAACATATCTAAAATAACAGTTTTTTCCCATCATGCTTCTTCTAATCGATATTTTGACAATCTATTTTCTGCTTCTTCGTCCACAAAAATTTCCAAATATACACCATCTGCACGATGTTCTTCTTCTAATATTTCACATCTACCATGTACCCATCCAGCCAATGCGCCCTCTGTATAAGGCAAAACCACTTTCATAGAACGGCGGAATGATTTCAACAACGTTTCCACACACGTCAGCATTTGTTCCAAACCTTGTCCTTTTTGTGCAGAAATCTGCACCATATCTCTTGCTTGTTTGTCCATAGGCAACGGCAATTCTACATCACAATCCATTTTGTTATATATGGTAATCACCGGTGTATCCCCACACCCCAAATCTTTCAATGTGTCATATACCACTTCCATATGTTCTTTTCGGTTTTCATTCGATGCATCTACAATATGCAACAATATATCTGCATACTTCAATTCCTCCAACGTTGCACGAAACGCTTGTATCAAATGATGTGGTAATTTTTGAATAAAGCCAACCGTATCTGTCAGCAGTATTTCAGAACCATTTGGCAGTTCTACTTTTCTAGTTGTGGTATCCAATGTTGCAAATAACTTATCTTCTGCCAAAACACCTGCTTCTGTCAATGTGTTTAGTATGGTTGATTTGCCTGCATTGGTATATCCCACCAAAGCCAATACAGGTGTTCCTTTTCTATTTCTCTGATTTCGCAGTAATTCTCGATGTACTTTAATTTCTTTCAGCTCGCTGTTCAATTCTGCAATACGCTCCTTGATATGGCGGCGGTCTGTTTCCAATTTCTTTTCCCCAGGGCCTCTTGTACCAATACCACCGCCCAATCTGGACATAGACGCACCCAAACCAGTCAACCTTGACAAACGATATTTCAGTTGTGCCAATTCAACTTGTATTTTTCCTTCTCCAGACATTGCACGCCCTGCAAATATATCCAATATCACGATTGTTCTATCCATCACTTTGGTATCCAGCATTTTTTCCAAATTCCGTAGCTGTGCAGGCGAAAGCTCATCATCACAAACAATCCCTGTTGCATCCATTGCTTGTACCATCACTTTCAATTCTTCAATTTTTCCTTTTCCCAAATAATGCCCAGGGTGTACACGTTCTCTTTTTTGTGTCATTCTGCCCACTGCTTCGCCGCCTGCGGTTTTCACCAATTCTTCCAATTCGTCCAAGCAAGCTTCTGTATCCATACCGCTTTTTTCTCTCTCATCTGTTTCAATGCCAACCAGTATCAATCTTTCTTCTGTTTCTTTCATTTCATGCAATGTTTTTGCCATATCATTACTCCTTATCTCTCAACCAAACACCATCAAAACAAAATGCTGCTGGGCCTGTCATATAAATGTGGTTGTCTGTTTCATTCCATTCTATGGTCAATGTACCACCTGTCAACAAAATTTCTGCTTTTCGTTCTGTATACCCATGCAATACTGCTGCAACCAATGTTGCACAAGCACCTGTACCACAAGCCAATGTTTCACCAGAGCCTCTTTCCCAAACACGCATACGAATTTGATTTCTGTTTTTAACTTGTGCAAATTCAATATTCGATTTATTTGGAAAAATATCTGCAACTTCTGCCAAAGCACCGTATTTCTCCACAGCAAAATTTTCTACATCATCTAAAAACGTCACAGCATGTGGATTTCCTGTGGAAACACAGGTAAAACAAAACGTTTTATCTAGTAATATCAACGTTTCTTCCAATACTGGCTGTTGTTTGCTCAAAACAGGAATATCTTCTGCTTTCAATATCGGCTCTCCCATATCCACAACCACTTGTTCCACAATTTCATTTTTTATTTGCAGTTGTAAATATTTTATTCCTCCCAATGTTTCCAAAGAAACATTTTGTTTTTTTGTCAATCCTCTTTCATACACATATTTTCCAATACACCGTACTGCATTTCCGCACATTTCCCCTTCGGAGCCATCTAAATTAAACATACGCATACGAAAATCTGCAATTTCTGATGGCAGTATCAAAACCAAACCATCTGCCCCCACACCAAAATGTCTTTCACTCATTGCAACCGCTAATTTTTCAGGATTTCTCACATTTTCCACAAATCCATTGATATATATGTAATCATTGCCACAGCCTTCCATCTTTGTAAAATGCATAATCTGCCTCCTTATTATGTATTGACACACACCATATCAAAACCATCATCCTTTATTTTTGAAATGGTGTGTATCTTTTTTTATACTTTGATTATCTGTGTGTTGCAGGCATCATATCTTGGTCTTTGCTTGCGGCACTATATAACCGCAAACACCACAAACCAGAAATACCCACCAGTGCAAATATCACACGTGCAATCCAGAACAAAGAGCCGTTAAATAATGTGGTAACCAAATCAAATCCAAAAAACCCGATTAACCCCCAGTTCAACGCCCCAATGATAACAAGTGTCAAAGCAATATAATTCCATGTTTTCATGTTCATGCTTATGACCTCCTTATAATATGATAAACGAATGCACTCGTATTCATAGTATCCCTGTTTTCATCATAAAAATTCCTCTATTGCATTGGTAATATCTGCCCTATTTTCATTTCCCACCACCGCATAACTAAAATCGTCATTTGAAAATATCAAATCCATCACTTTTGCCATATCTTCCAATGTCACTGCCTCAATTTTTTCAATCACTTCTTCCATTGTCTGCACATTTCCACGCAATAACAATGCTGCTCCTGCGGAAGTCATACGATTCAATGTACTTTCAGACCCAATAATAAAATTACTTATCATCTGTTCTTTTGTCACATTCAATGCTTTTTGTGTCACACCTTTTTTTTGCAAATTTTTTATTTCTCTCCCAATCCCTTGATACACTCGCTCTGCTTGATTTGGGTTCATGCTTGCATAAATGCAAAATAGCCCCGTATCTGCAAAAGCGGTGGTATAGCTGTATATCGCATATGTCAAGCCTTCTTCTTCTCTAATTTTCTGAAACAAATGAGAACTCATACCACCACCAAATATCGTATTAAATACAGACAACGCATATTTCAAAGGATGCTCTCTTTCCAATCCACGAAATGCAATACAAGTATGCAGTTGCTCCACATCTTTATTTTTTTGTATTCTGGAAACATGATATTCTGCTTTTGTTTCATATGGATTGTATATCCCCTTCGACTGCCATTGTCCCAAATAGCAGTTTAACAATTCCATCATTTCTTCTGTTTCAAAATTCCCTGCCACAGAAATCACAATATTTTTTGTATGATAATTATTTTCATAATATTTTCGAATTATTTCTGCGGTCAATCTACCAATAGTTTTTTTCGTGCCAAGTATCGGCATACCCAAACTGCTTCCTCGCCAAATATCATCTTGCAAACAATCATGCACCAATTCTTCTGGTGCATCATCATACATATCTATTTCTTCCATAATCACATTGCGTTCTTTTTCAACTTCTTCCTGCAAAAACGCAGGATATTGCAACATATCGCTCATCACATCCAACGCCTGCTTTATATGCTTGTCCAACACCCTTGTGTGATAGCAAGTATATTCTTTTGTTGTGTATGCATTGATTTGCCCACCCACGGCATCCATTTCTTCTGCAATCTGTCTAGCACTGCGATGCTTTGTCCCCTTAAACCTCATGTGTTCAATATAATGAGAAATGCCATTTTCTTCTGGACGTTCATTTCTTGTACCATTTTTCACCCAAATTCCAAATGAAATACTACGCACATATCTGATTTCTTCCAAAACAACTTTTATTCCGTTGTCCAATTTTCTAATATTCAGCATATTTTTTCTCCTGTTTTCTATTTTTTTCATTAGCATATTCTTTCTCTTTGAAAATATACCTTTTGTTTTTATCATCATAACAAAAACAGGGT
>JAHHTV010000158.1 GCA_020024395.1 Anaerotignum sp.
CTTATATATAGATAATCTATATATAAGGGGGATAAAAATGGCACAGGAAAAAGCAAATTTGACACTATTGTTATTGAAGTTGTTGGAAGAAAAAGACCGCTATGGTTATGAAATAATAGAAACATTGGCAAAGCGGTCTGATGATACATTTTGTTTGAAGGCAGGTACATTATACCCTTTATTGCATGGTATGGAGAAAGACGGTTTTGTAACATCATACGAGCAGGAAGAAAAAGGAAGAAAAAGAAAATATTATCATATTACAGAAAATGGAAAACAACAGCTCGTACAACAAACTGCATGGTGGAAGCAATATACAAAAGCAGTTGGCAAAGTGTTGAGAGGCGGTGTTTCTTTTGAACAGATATGAAAATATCGCACAATATTTGCAAAGTGTATGTACGCAAATACGATGGAAAAGAGCAAGACAAGCCGTATATCAAGAATTGGAATGTCATTTGCAAGACCAAAAAGATGCGTTTTTGTTAGAAGGTATGCAAGAAAAAGAAGCAGAACAAAAAGCCATTGCAGAAATGGGCGATGCGATGTCTGTGGGTTTGGCTTTGGATAAAGCACATCGTCCAATACCACAATGGGGATTGTTATTTTTGACAGCGATATTGTTTTTGATGGGTATGTGTTGCAGATTGTTTTTGCGTGATGGTAGCACATGGACAGAGGTTGTACCTATTTTGGTATTATCTATATTGGTATTTTTGGGTACATATTTTTTAGATTTTACGATATGGTTTCGATATGCAAATAGCATTGTGTGTGCAACGATTTGTATATTGTTGCTTGGTTTGCTTTTTCAGACACCAAATATCAATGGAAAACCACAATTTTTATTGTTTTCTATGACATCTTTTGCATTGTGGTTGCCTTTGTCATATATTTCGCTTTTGTATATATTGCGAAACAAACAGAAATTAGGATTTTGGTTGGCAGTTGGTGGTTATATTGGTGGTATTTGTTTTTTGTATCCATGTGCTTTGTTTTCCAATACCATATTATTTGCGATATCTGCTGGAGCAGCATTGTATATGGCAGTGCAAATAGATTGGTTTGGTATTGGAAAAAAAGAAGGGCAAAAATGGCTCTGGGTAGTTGGTATACTATGTATTGGTGTGGGTATGCTGATTTTTTATACAGTAAAATTTCGGTATTATAGCCACCGTTTGGATAAAAATGACCCAATGGGGAATGGTTTTCTGATGACTTTGTGTTCAGAATTGTGGCAAAGCAGTCAATGGATTGGACAAGGTATACCCAAAAGTGTATTTTTAACAAATGTTTTGCAAAATACAAATGGTCTTGTGGATTGGTTTTCTGTGAATGATATGACATTGCTGGAGATTGGTTTTCGATATGGAAAAATATTTGTTGTGATGATGTTGGTGTTGTTTGCGGTATTTTTTATGAAATGCTGGATACAAATACAAAAACAAAATGTGATTTTGGCAAATATGACAGCGAAAGTGATATTTTTGATATTGGTGTTGCAATTTTTATTTGATGTTATTTTTCAGATTGGGATACCATTGATTGCTTCATTTTCTTTGCCATTGATTTCAACCAATTATATTGGGCTTTTGCTTAATAGTGCATTGATTGGATTTTTGTTATCTGTGTTTCGCACAGGGCAGGAATGTCAACAATGGGTATGTTCTATGGTAAAAAAATAAAAATATCCCTGCTTTGCAGGGATATTTTTTATGCAAATAAGGACGGCAATATAAATATGGCAGAAAATATGACAAATATCACAACCATAATAATCAAAGAGGCACTCCATATTTTTTCGCCCGATATGTTGGGTTGTGCCATATGTGGCACAGGTGCAGGGTGACGACGAATGAACCAATAAAATAACCCCAGCAAAAATGGAAAAAACATCAAACATTGTACACCAACTTGAAATAGTTGTGTGAATATAGAAAGATGTTCTGGTGTACCAATTTGGTCAGACATAAAATACATACTCACACAGTTTAGACCATTGACAAAAAAGTGTGGCAGCATAGAAGCAAATATGGAGCCTGTGCGTTGTACCAAAAAGGCAAATATACAACCAAATAAAAAAGCATATAATGCTTGCTGTAAATTTAAGTGCAACATAGCAAACAAAAAGGCACTCATTACCATAGCTTTTATCCAGCCTAAATGTCGATAACCCGTTAATGCTGCACCACGAAATAATAATTCTTCAAACAATGCAGGCTGTACAGCAATAAAAAGCAAAGATACCCAAATGTTTTGATTGCTGAGTGATACCATCGCTTCTTCGGCAATATTTGGTTGCAAAGGAGATGTCAAAACCACCACAAAAGCCAAAAAAGGCAATGAGAAAAAAGCAATCCCAATGGAGATGAAAGCATCTTTCCAATGCAAACGATGCAAAGAATAACAATCTTTGATGGATTTCTTTTCTGTAATAGGATAAATGATAAGCAATGGAATAAATATAATACATTGCAATATGATATTGAGTAACATGGGTGACACAAATGGAAAAATCATTGGCAATAACCATGATAATACATTAGAACAAAGTATAAAGTATAAAAATACAAATAAAAAATATTGATTGGTTCTTTTTGTCATAAAATACCTCCTATAGGATAAAGAAAAAATATCCCCTGTATCTAAATGGACAAAGGGGATACGGTTTTATGGTTCTGCGGGTGTATCTGTATCATGATATTTTTTTTGATACTTACGTTCAATATATTCATTGCAAAACAGTTTGATTGCAGCAAATATTGGCACACCAATAAACATACCCAAAGGCCCGATTAAAGCCCCACCAATGATGACTGCCAGTATAATCCATAAAGGGCTGACATCTAAGGAATTACCCAAAATTTTTGGCCCTAAGAAATTGCCATCAAATTGTTGCAATGCCAGTATGAACAATCCAACCCAAACAGCATGCAAAGGACTGATGAGCAGTGTCAATATGACAGCAGGGATACCGCCCAAAAATGGCCCAAAATATGGTATCATATTTGTGACACCAATAATCAAACTCAGCACCAAAACAAGTGGAGCCTTTATGATTGTCAAGCCGATAAATGCGAGTATACCGATAATCAAAGAGTCTAATGCTTTGCCAACAATAAAGCTTTGGAAAATATGATGGATACGACTGCCGTTATAAAAAATACGTTTTGCAACGGTAGGATTTGTCAAAGCATATGTAATTTTTTGCATATGGTTTTTGAACCCTTCTTTGTCATACAGCATATAAAAGGCAATGAATATTGCCATAATGCCATTGAATGCGGCACGTCCCACATTAAACACATTGCCAATGATGGTTTCCAATATCAATGACATATCTTGTGTTGCACCAAGCAAAGGCTGTAATATATAGTCAATAAGCTGATTGACATCCTCCCCATCAATAAAATCAATTTGTGCAAAAAAGATTTCAATTTTATGATTTAATGTGGCTGTATAGGTTGGCAGCTGCTTGGCAAATGTAATCACAGAGGATTTGACTTCTGGTATCAAATAAATGACAATCCATACCATACCACCAATGACAAGAGTATATATCAACAATATGGCAATTGTACGTGTGGCTTTTGGATGCTTTGCAAACCAAGAGTTATCTTTTTTGGTATGTTTCTCAAAAAAGTTGATAAAGGGATTGAGTATATATGCAATCATAAATCCCAATAAAAATGGCAAACATAATGTTTGCAATACAATAAAAAATCTATGTATGCTCGTACCAATGGCAGGCAGATTGCCGATGACTTTTTCAAAAAGAACCGTTGCTGCCAATACAGCAAATACATATACTGCAATTTTGAAATAAAACTTGTCGGTTTTGTTGAAATTCCATTTTTTCAATATTGTGTTCTCCTTTGTAATGTGTTAATGG
>JAHHTV010000159.1 GCA_020024395.1 Anaerotignum sp.
GTAATGTTTTGATATGTCCATTTTCTATCACCGTTTTTCCACAAAATCCAATACGATGCCCACCTGCTATGGTCAAATATCCTTGCCTTACTTCTTCTTCAAATGCATACAAAGAATATGCACTACATCTGGAAACACAAGCACGAATGTCATATTTTGTCACAATTTTATACTTATCTTTTTCTGGCACAAAAAATTTTTTTCCACCAGATTGTACAATCAATGGTTTCCCATTTCGCATTCTAATTTCTTCTATCTCATTTTTTTGAAATGTTCTACAATGTTCTATCAACGCTAAAATCTCAGGTGTCAGCACACTCCAAACACTATTTCTTTGTTCCATTTGTCCACCCTCCTTGTCTTATATATATTGCAAAAAAATAAACTTATGATAATACTTCCATAAATTCATGTTTTGTGATAGAATATAACTATTTCAATTAGGAGGCTAATCATTATGTTTCGTCTATTATTGTTATCTTTCGACAAATACGATGTTGAACAAGTTTATCAAATATGCAATCAAATGCAGGATATCACTATTTATGAAAATACATCGTTGGAAAACACCTGTACACTTTGCAAATACACAAAAGTAGACTGCATATTGCTTTTTCCAGACATGGATTTTATATTAGCCAAACGTTTTCTCACAATATTGCGTAAAACAAAAACATATAAACATACACCTGTTGTTTTGTTGTCTACGCAACTTTCTCATACATTCCAAGTATTTCCACAATGGCATTGTTGTGAATTTTTCCATTATCCATTGAACCAAGAGGCAGAAGATGCTTTGCAACATCTTTTATCATTTTATTATGAACAATCTTCTCATAATCCTGATGTTACAAATGAAATATTTCAACTAAATACTGCACAAGGCATACATAACCTACATTATGATGAACTTTTATTTGTAGAAACTGTATTGAAAAAATCTATTTTTCATACCAAAACACAAGAATTGACTTCTGCTTTGCCATTGTATAAAATTAAAAATGCGCTACACTCTAATCACATTATGCAAACGCATCGCTCTTTTATTGTCAATTTGAATAATATTTCTTATTTAGATAAACGGAAAAATCCTTGGGAAATTTCTTTTTGTTACACAGAGCAAAAGGCATATGTTGGTCGTAATTACAAAAAAGCAGTTTTGGAAGCACTTTATTCAAATGCTTAAACAGCTATTTATAAAAGGAGGTATTTTGTTTGGACAAGCAAGCAATTAAAATCATTTGCTTTGGTGACAGTTTAACGTATGGATATGGCGTATTGGAAAAAGATATATTTTCTTATCACTTGGCAGAAAATCTGAAAAAGATATATCCAAAAATACCTTTTGAAATTATAAACAGTGGTATCAATGGACAAACGACAAGAGAAGCTCTCGCTCGTTTACAGGGCAGTATTTTACATCGCAAACCACAGATTGTTTTGATTTTATTTGGTTCCAATGATAGTGCATTGCAAGAAGGAAATTATCGCACCCCCATAGAATACGAACAAAATATGATACAAATTATAGAACAAATTTTATCACTATCTACACATCATGCATTTGCATCTGGGAAAACAATCCCCATTTTACTCACACCACCTTCTATGGTGGATACGGATTTTTACCCCTACACCACAAATGCACGTTTACAAGTATATGGGGATATTATCAAAAAATTATCTGCAACTTATCATTTGCCTTGTATTGATTTTTTTGCAATATTGCAATCTATCACAAATACAGAGGAATACGAAGATTGTTTCCAATATGATGGTTTACATTTGAGTAAAAAAGGATATGCCATATTATATCCATATTTACAAGAAAAGGTCTTGTCATTATTACAACAAGACCCTCTTTTCAAAACAGAAACTAAATAACAAAGAGGAGAATACTTTGAAACATCCAGTATTCTCCTCTTTGTTATTTTATTATATTTTATTATTTTTTAATATTTGTCACTGCTCATATTTTGATTTGACATACTTACAGTTGGTTTGTATTCCATTGTTTGATTATATTCTGGTGCAGGTATGTCTGCATAATCCATCGTTGGCATAGATTGTGTCATTGGTGTTGTAGATTTTGTACTATTTTCCCACTTAAACTGTGACAACAATTCTTTCAATACTTGTGCTTGTCCAGAAAGTTCTTCACTAGATGCTGCACTTTCTTCAGATGTTGCTGACGTAGTTTGTACAACGCCTGCAATCTGGTCAATACCAATATGAATTTGTGATACAGAATTTGCCTGTGTTGATGCATCTTCTGCAATACGATTGATACTTTCTGCCACAGTATGAATGTTATCAATCACTTCTTTTAATGACGCAGCTGTTTTATCTGTAATTTCTTTTCCTCGTTCCACAGAATGTAAAGACCGTTCAATCAGAGCAGATGTACTTTTTGAAGCTTCTGCTGATTTGTTTGCCAAATTTCGCACTTCATCCGCTACCACAGCAAATCCTTTTCCTGCTGCACCTGCTCTTGCTGCTTCTACTGCTGCATTCAAAGACAAAATATTTGTCTGGAATGCAATATCTTCAATCGTTTTTACAATTTTACTAATTTCTATGGAATTTTCACTAATATCAGACATTGCTGCCAACATCTGTTGCATATTATTATTGCTTTCATCCGCTTCTTCTTGTATATGCAATGTATCTTTGTTGGAACGTTCTGATATTTGTGCAGTACTTTCAATCTGTCTGGATACTTCATTCATAGAAGCTGCCAATTCTTCCACAGAAGAAGCCTGTTCTGTTGCACCTTGTGCCAAATTCTGTGCTCCACAAGAAACTTGGTCACTGCTTGCAGCAACTTGCTCTGCCACTTCATAAATCTGAGAAAATGCATCGCCCAATCTGGATTTAATTTGCTTTGTGGATTTTAACAAAGCAGAAAAATCCTTGACATACATTTTTTCGTTCATACTTTTTGTTTGAAAATCCCCTTTTGACATATCATCCATCATTTTAATTTGGTCTTTCATCAAAAAAGAAATATTTTGTAAAAATGCTCTCATGGTATTTGCCATACTACCAAATTCATCTTTTGACTCATATGTTACCTGTACATCCAAATTACCTTCAGACATTGAAACCAACGCTGCATCTACTTCTTCTAAAGGTATCAAAATGGCGTTTGTCATACGTTTTCTCAATATTCTCACAATTATCACACTGATAAAGAAAGCAGCAACCATTACAATATACAATATGGTTTTCCATCGCATTGCTGTCTGATATCGCTGTATGCTACTTTGCACCAAATTGTCTGCCATTTTTTGTAATAATGCACCTGCTTGGTCTGCTTTTTGGCTATACCCTTCCAAAATCATTGTTGCTTTTTCAAAAGACTCATTTGTATCTTCCCGCAGTAACTTTTCAATGGTTGCTCTATCTTTTGCAGCATCTAAAATCACATTTTTATATTCTGAAACAATTGTTTTATCTCCTTTATATTCTGTTTCAAACCAATCTAATATACTATTTACATTTTTCGCATATTCACTTGCTTTTTTCAAAAATTCTTCTTCTTGATCATTTGTTATTGCATTCACAGCAAGTGCCACATTTTTTACTGTCAAGTTCATTTCCAAACGCAATTTGTATAAATTAGACTCCCCTTGATAACTTTCTGCGTAAAAATTTTGGTATTGTTTTGCGATGTTCCCAACACCCAAAAACGACAAACCTGCCATCACCAAAATCACAATCAACAATGTTGAAAATGAAACCAATAGTTTTTTTGCCACTTTCCAATTTTTCATGTTACTCATCTCCTTAATCCCATAATGCCATTTCACTCATTTTCTTTTGTATTTTTTACAAAAATTCCTCCTTTATATTTTTTGTGTATAAAAAGTATATTCT
>JAHHTV010000016.1 GCA_020024395.1 Anaerotignum sp.
TTCTTTGGCATATCGACTTAATGCATATTCTCCATTACACAAACACCAATCATAAATGAACGCACGTTCACAAAGAGCATATGTTTTGACCAATTCATTGATGGAAATATCGTCACGCAATTCACCTTTTTGCTGTCCTTGTGATATGATTTGACGCAACAATTTATAATATACACGATTATGGTCTAACAGATGTCGTTCACCATTTGTAATGAGCTGTGAAGAATATAACCTTGCCAACAAATCCAAAGATATGCTGTCATCAATCATACGAAATAATTCATGGTTTAGATACATCAATTTATCAAAACTATGCATATCCGCTTGTAATGTGGGTATTAGTTCTGTATATTTATCATCAAACAATTCGGATAATGAGCCAAGCAGGGCATCTTTGCCATTAAAATAGTGGTAAAAAGAGCCTTTTGATGTGTTGGAGGCTTCCACAATTTCTTCTACTGTGGTATCGTCATACCCTTGTTCATAAAACAGTTTCCATGCTGCTGCAATGATTTTGCTTTTGGTATTGCGGTTTCTTTTTTTTGCCACGCAGTCAACTCCCTTTCGTTTATATTTTTTTCCATTTTAGGCTGACCAAATCATGTTCTCGAATGGCACGCACCAAACGTTTTTCAAAGTCTTGTGATAATATGTCTGTTGCATCCAAAAGAGCAATGCCAAGTTCTTTGGCTCGTTGATATGTGCCGGTTTTGTCGGCTTTTTCTCTGCCAAATGTGACAATGACACCTTTTGAAAACCAACCACCAACCCGTTTTTTTGCCACAAGCAATTCATTCAAAGCCGCAGTATCTGCACTACGTAATTTACAAGATATGAAGACAGGTAAGGATTGTTCCATCAATATGACATCAATTTCATTGCCGGCGATTGTTACACCATCATATGCATTCCAGTCAATCATAGTACCAAGTTTGACGTCGTCAAACCGCCTGGAACGCTGTGCCGCAATATAGACATATAATTCCAGCCAAACACCATAACCAATACAATATTGTCTGTCTTGTACAGAGCAATAAGAAAATTTTACTCGTTCGCCATCCATAACCAGATGTTTGATAAAGCCAAGCCGTTGGAACTCCTGCAAAATGCTTTTGTCTGCACTGGTTTTTTTGCCATTTTTCATATAAATGTTGGCTTTGCTTTCCATATAAAGCTCATGTGGGAGATATCTTGCAGCAACGGTTTGCAAAAAACTACAAGTATGCTTCCAATCTTCTAAATGGGTAAACAAATACCGTGCCATATCCCATATCGCTTGGTAACGAGAAGGTTCAGGCGGTTTGTGTGACTCACCAATAAAACAAGCACCCCTTGCATCTACGAAATCTTCCAAAGAAAGTGTTGTTGTTTTTGCAACCACTTCATCTGTCAAAAGATTTGTGATTTCACTGTGTACCAAATCCGTATGTAATAGCCTTGCACCTTTTTCCATGCCTGCACGAAAACCAGCAATGACCATCAATTCGCTACCGCCTGTCAATTCCAAATCACAATTCCCATTTTGTATGATAACTTGACAAGTACGTTGATAAATTTTATCCATAGAAAGAATATCCACAGGGTATTTTTCCAGCTGAATATGTGGGATATGTCGTTTGAAGCAGGTATGTAAGGCACGAAAGACGGTTAAGTCTTCTATGCCATTATCATATAAAAAAATTGCTTTGTCAGGACGCAATGTCAAAACGCCCATAATATTTTTTAATACGTCTTTGTCATAATATGCAATTAGTGTTTTCATGGGTATCCCCTCCCCATTGTCTTTAGTCTTCAACCACCAGTTCTTCTTCAAATTTTACAGTTTGTTCTGGTTCTTTTTCTGTTTTTTGTTTGTTGCCAAATACAGCACCAAAATTCAGCTTTGTTGCAATGTTAGGTGCCATATCAATCAATTTGCTGACAGCATCTTGATTTTTCATATTGATAAGCTGTATATTGCCATTTTGAATGGCAAGTACTGCGGCAGGTGTGATTTTTGCACCCATACCACCCGCAGAACCGCCTGCGTCTTTGCCACCTAAACCAACACCTACACCCACTTCAATGAGTGGTAATATTGTAATATCACCAATGACAATGGCATCGCCCACAACGGTTTTTGTGGAAACCAAGTCATCTACTTTTCCAAATAATACATCTAATGAAGCGTCAAATTCTTTACCCATTTCGCTTTCTTCCTTTCCATAATGCTTTGATGATATGACGGACAGGTTTTGACAATGCAAATCTTGCCGCTAGATATGCCAAATGCCCCAATACAATATGTCCTTTTAACCGAAATACAATATTTTCGGCAGTTGCTTTTGCAAAATCACCTTTGATGTCTAAATTTTCTCCGAATTTTCCTTTTAATATACCAGTCATTGCTAATAGATAGCCTGTCAGAGCAGGGTCACCAGTACCAAATGTACCTTTGAAATAAAGTTGATTTGGCAATATGGTTTTTGTCAGTGCTTTGACAAATTGCCATGTGGCTTTTGCGAGTGCTTTTTTCTGGTCATATGCCAAAGCCATTTTGCATATGGTTTTCCATTTTATACCAATATCGTCCGCATCGGCTTTTGTACTGTTTTGGTCATCATAAATATGCGGTTCTTTTTGTTTTTCTGTTTTTTGTTTTGGTATTTCAGGTGGCGGCGTTTCTTGTATTTGTTCTAATTTGACACGCCGAATACCTTCTTTTTTTTGTGGTGGTTGTTGTTTTGGTATTTCTGGTTGTTGTATTTCAGGTTGTGTTTCTTTGATTTGTGGTTGTTGTGCTTGTGATTTGTCAGGTTGTGTGACTGCTTTTGGCGGTGTTTGTGTGTTTGGTTTTTGTGCTTCTCTGGTGTATAAAATATCAGGTTGTTTTTTCTTTTTGCGTTTTTTTTGTTTTTTGTCTTGTGTCAATGATTTGCCAAAAATGCGTATATCCAAAATAGGATTTTGCTGTCCTTGTTGCCATGCACCAGATACAGCCACAAAACCAAAAATCCATTTTATTTGAAAATCACCACATAGCGTATCTGTTTTTTCACCTTTTGCTTTGTAACGAATGGGAGAAAACAAAACTGTCAAAATGACAAGCAGTATGATGCCAACGATTGCCAGTAACAATATCCCTATGCATTTTAATAGAAATAATATCATCCCAAACAATGCTACCGCCACTCCCTTTTTTTATAAAATCCACATTTTGGGGTCTGTAATATCTCGTTTTGCTTTTGCCGTTTCTTCCAGCATATAACAAAGCACATCTATACATTCTTGTTTGCCCATCGCAACGCCTGCAATGATGGGATTTTGTTTGTCATATCTGCCAGAAAACAATTCTTTTGAAGATAACAATACCATACGGTTTTTGTCTGCAAACCATGCGATACAATATAGACGTATCATAGGGATATTGCGACGCAGGCTATACAATACCGTACCCAAATCCGATACAGATGCCCCTACATATAAATCGTCAATACATTGCATGGTTTTACACCTCATTTCTTTTTTTCAATATGGTTTATTATGGCATTTATTATAGCAGATATTCGTGTAAATGAAAATATGTATTCGCAATGCAAACAAGCAAAACAAAAAAGGGACATTGTCCCTTTTTTCTGTGTTACCATAATGCTTGGTCGAGCAAATTGAATTTGTCAGGTGGATACATTTGCAGCAATTCTCGATATTGGTCTTTTTGTAAATCTGGTGTATTGACATACAACGATATTTTTTCATCTATATTGGCTTTTGCAAATTTTTCTTTCAAAGCCTGAAATGCTTTATACTCCATTTGTGTCCTCCTTTTTTTCAACTGTTTTTTTCTTAAAAATTTCGGTAATACCCATAACAAATAAAAATACAGCAAATATTTTTCGCAATATATGAGGGTCTAAAAATACGGCAAGCAAAGCCCCACACAAAGCACCCAAAAGCCCAGTCCATATCAAAGGCTTTGCTGTTTTTGTTTCCACATTTTTATTTTTGATGTGGGTATATAATGCAATGACGGCAGTGGGCAGAAAAAATAATAAATTGACACCTTGTGCTTGTTGTTGCGTGAGGTCTGTAAAAAATAACAATGCTGGAATCAGCAGTGTGCCACCGCCAATACCCATACCACTGAGTATGCCAGCTAAAAAACCAGCAATGACAATTTGTATCATGCTATGTGGTCATCATGCGTATGGCTGCAAAAAGCATGAACACCCCAAATATGCGATGTAGCCAAATACCACTGATTTTTTTAAGCAGTTTTGCACCAACAAAACCCCCAACAACACCGCCCAGTGATGCCCAAAGTGCAATTTGCCATACGATTTCGCCTTTCCAAAGATAGATACCCAATGAAAGCAAAGAAAGAGGGAGTATGACAGCGATTGCGGTTGCGTGTGCCTTATGTTCTTCTGTGTGCAAAAAACGCTCCATAGCAGGCACAGCAACAGTACCACCGCCACTACCAAACAGACCATTTGCAAATCCTGTCAAAAGTCCCACTGCCCAATGTTTTTTGTTTTGCATATCTGCCACCAATTAGTTCATCATTTTTGCAGAGTTGCCGTCTGTGACATCTTCAACAGTATTTTTGACACCACGTCCAATGTCATCTGCACCATTTTTGACGTCACGCCCGATGTCTTTTGCACCATTTTTGACGTCACGCCCAATGTCTTTTGCACCGTTTTTGATATCTCTGCCAATGTCTTTGACATCTTCGCCGAATGATTTGGTATCATGTTTTGCCATACCATATTCTGTGCGGTCTGTAGCACCGTCTAAAGGATAGCCAGCGTTTATACCATAACCGTCCCAATACATATTGCTGCCATATACATCATTATTTGTGTCATCTGCTGCACCGCCCAAATTGTTTGCAGTGTTTGCACCACAGCCTGTCATGGCAAGTGCCAAAAATACCACTGCGGTTGTTGTTTGCAGTTTTTTCATGATTGTGTTCCTCCTTTTTTGTAGTATTTTGCGTGTTTAGTGTTTGCCAACAACAAAGAAAAATTCTGGCTTTTTACTGGAATTTTATATAATTTTTGGCAGTTCTGCGGATAGTAACCATATCATAAAACTGTTAGAATATATCAAAAAACAACATCGCAATATTGGGAGGGTTATTTTTTATGGTATTTGAAAAAAGAAGAAGCGGCGTATTGTTGCACCCAACATCTTTGCCATCTGCTTACGGTATTGGTGATTTTGGAGAAAATGCCCGTATGTTTATAGATAAATTGGAAGAAAGTGGACAAACATTGTGGCAGATATTGCCGCTTTGTCCCATTGGCAGTGGCAATTCTCCTTATCAAAGTACATCGGCATTCGCAGGCAATATATTACTCATTAGTATTGATGATTTGGTAAAATGTGGATTTTTAGAAGCAGAAGATTTGGGAGAAATTCCTTGTTTTGATACAAAACGTGTGGATTATGAAGCAGTAAAAAATTATAAATTGCCTTTGTTAAAATTGGCATATACACGTTTTCAAAAAAAGCAAAATAAAGCATTTGCAACATATTGTGAAAAAAATGCATATTGGTTGGAAGATTACGCATTGTTTACTGCATTGAAAGCATATTTTCAAAAACAAAGAAAAACAGATACCAAAGATTTTCAAAGTTTTGCAAAAGATACAGTAGTATTTTTGACAGAAGCAGAACAAAAAATGTATTTTGAAACAGCTTGCTGGAATACATTTCCAATGGGGCTACGAAAACGCAATGCCCAATCTTTGCAAAAATGGAAAAAAACATTGTCTGAAGAAATACAAGAAGAAATGTTTTATCAATATTTATTTGATATGCAGTGGCAGGCATTGAAAGCATATGCCAATGCAAAAGATGTGTATATCATTGGGGATGCCCCCATATTTGTGGCGTATGACAGTGCAGATGTATGGGCAAATCAAAATTTATTTCAGCTTGACAGCAAAGGTTTTCCAAAAGCTGTGGCAGGTGTACCACCAGATTATTTTTGTGCAGAAGGACAGCTTTGGGGCAATCCATTGTATGATTGGAAAGTGCATGAAAAAACAAATTTTGCATGGTGGGTCAATCGTATCAAAAAAGCATTGCAAGATACAGATTATTTGCGTATCGACCATTTCAGGGGGTTTGAGAGCTATTGGTCTGTACCATTTGGGGCAAAAAATGCTATGGGTGGTACATGGAAAAAAGGCCCCGAAACAGCTTTGTTTGATGCTTTGACGAAAGCACTTGGGAAATTGCCTTTGATAGCAGAAGATTTGGGTATCATCACAGAAGAAGTGCATCAATTACGGCAAGCAGTTGGGCTGCCTGGTATGTGTATTTTACAGTTTGCTTTTGGGAATGATAAAAACAATGCATATTTACCGCATATTTGTCCCAAAAATCGCATTATGTACAGTGGTACACATGACAATGACACATCAAAAGGTTGGTACCAAAATGCAACAGACGCAGAAAAAGACCATTATAGAAGATATATGAATGTCAGTGGTGAAAATGTTTCTTGGGATTTTATCCGTTTGGCGTTTGCATCTCCCGCAGTATTTGCCATTGTGCCATTGCAGGATGTATTGCAGCTAGATAGTGCATATCGCATGAATATCCCTGGGGTTGCAACAGGAAATTGGGGATTTCGGTTTATGTGGGATATGTGGCAACAAAGCGATATAGAAGGGCTGCGGTATCTATCAGAATTATTTGGCAGATACACAAAAAAAGATTGTCTTTGCGATGTTACAAAATTGTGCTAAAATAACAAACGAAAAGGCAAATAAGGAGGATATAAAATATGTGCGGTATTTGCGGCTTTACAGGGCGTTTGATGACGTCTGAAGAAATATTGGATAATATGATGAATAAAATTTTACACCGTGGGCCAGATAGTGGCGGAAAACATATTGATGACGGTGTTTCTATGGGATTTCGTCGTTTGAGTATCATAGACCTAGAAGGTGGTACACAACCCATATACAACGAAACAAAAGATATGGTCATTACATTCAATGGTGAAATATATAACCATCAAGAAATTCGTGAAGATTTGATTGCAAAAGGGCATATCATGAATAGTCATGCAGATACAGAGGTGTTGTTGCATGGGTATGAAGAATATGGCGAAGCATTGCTGCCTCGTTTGCGTGGTATGTTTGCTTTTGTGATATGGGATAGCAAAAATGAAACATTGTTTGGGGCAAGAGATTTTTTTGGTATCAAGCCATTTTATTATGCCATACAAGATGGACAGCTGATATATGGCTCTGAAATCAAAAGTATACTGGAATATCCCAATTTTACAAAAAAGGTAAACAAAGAGGCATTGGAAAATTATTTGACATTCCAATACAGTGTATTGCCTGAAACATTTTTCAAAGGTGTGTTCAAATTGCCGCCTGCACACTGTTTTACATTCCAGAAAGGCAAAATGGAAATCAAACGGTATTGGGAACCTGTTTTTGCACCAGACCACAACAAAAGTTTGGAAAGATTTGTAGATGATATTGATAATGTGATGCAGGCATCCATTGAAAAACATAAAATCAGTGATGTGGAAGTAGGCTCCTTTTTATCCAGTGGGGTAGACAGCTCTTATGTTGCGGCAAGTTTTCATGGGGATAAAACATTCACAGTTGGTTTTGATTATGAAAAATATAATGAAATTGATTATGCAAAAGCACTGTCAGAAAAAATCGGTATTGACAATTACAGCAAATTGATTTCAAAAGAAGAATACTGGGATACCATTGGCAAAGTGCAATACCATATGGACGAGCCTTTGGCTGACCCTTCTGCCATTGCGTTGTATTTTGTCAGCCAAACAGCAGCAAAACATGTGAAAGTATCATTATCAGGCGAAGGGGCAGACGAATTTTTCGGTGGATACAATATCTATCGTGAACCACATGCCTTATTGCCTATGACAAGATTGCCACGCCCCGTGCGTAAGTGTTTGGGAGCAGTTGCCTCTGCTATGCCAAAAATAAAAGGCAGAAATTATATCATTCGTGGGAGTAAAGAATTGCAAGAACGTTTTATTGGCAATGCATTTATGTTTCCTGAGCAAGAACGAGAAAAAATACTCAAAAATCCAAGTGGCAGATATCCACATACCGTATTGACAAAACCATATTATGAGAAAGTCAAAAATCAAGATGATGTGACAAAAATGCAATATATTGATATTCATTTTTGGTTGATTGGCGATATTTTGCTCAAAGCAGATAAAATGAGTATGGCACATTCTTTAGAAGTGCGTGTACCATTTTTGGATAGAGAAGTGTTTGATGTGGCAAGAACCATCCCCACAAAATATAAAGTCAATGCAGAAAATACAAAATTTGCAATGCGACAAGCAGCGCATCGCTATTTGCCAGATATGGTAGCAGAAAAGAAAAAACTCGGTTTCCCTGTACCCATTCGTATTTGGTTGAAAGAAGATGCATATTACCAAAAAGTAAAAGCGGCTTTTGAAAGTGAAACTGCAAAAGAATTTTTCCATACAGAAGAAATTGTAAAATATCTGGACGAGCATAGAGCGGGAAAAGCAGACAACAGCAGAAAAATATGGACAATTTATATGTTTTTGGTTTGGCACGCACAATTTTTTGATGAAAAACAAGCAGTATAAAAATAAAAAATCCCCCATATTTATGGGGGATTTATTTATGCTTTTTTCTTTCTTTCAAAACGTGGGATAATGGTAAATACTTTATAAGGCAGTACCAATATCACAAGAGAACCAATGCCAATCGCTCCTGCCAGCTTAAAACCACTGAGCGCATAGGAATATGTGGCTAAAATATCACCCATCAATGCAGCACGCATGGTATTATATACCGCTGCCCCAGGTACCAATGGCAGTATGCCGGGGATATGGTACAATATAGAGGGCGCTTGTCGATGATAAGAAAAAAATCTTGCAACGGCTGTTACAACCATTGTGGCAACCAATGTGGCATTTACAGTATGTTGTTCTGTGGGTGCAAATATGATGGCATAAACAAACCAACCTAAAAAACCATTGATACCACAATATAACAATTCTCGTCTGGGTGCGTTGAATATGATAGAATATCCAAAACAAGCAATAAATGAAAAAACAGATTGAAATAATATGGTATAAAACAATGAACTGTCCATAATCAAACCTCCTTGCTACTTGATAGGGAATAAACCAATGCCAAGGGCAACACCAGCAGCAATGCCACACGCAACTAACAATGCTTCCACAAGTCTGGAAGTACCACTGATGAAATTGCCTTCTAGTATATCACGAATAGATTTTGTCAATGTTAGCCCCGGTAAAAGTGGCATAATGCTACCAATGATAATCATATCCACTTGTGTTTGCGGCAGCAGCATATGGGAAAACATGGCAAGAATGCCCGTGATGGCACCACCCAATAAAGGATTGAAAAAATAAGGCGTTTTCCATTTGGTGTTTAATATTGCAGCAACCCCTAAAATCAAACCAATAATAAATGCGATGAAGCCATCTAATAATGTACCATTGTACACCAATGTCAAACCGCCAGATGTTAAGCTGTATGCAAATATGATTGCCAAATCTGTAAAACGTGGAGCATTGTCAATGTTTTGTAGCTCCGTGGTAGCTTGTTCCAATGATATTTTACCAGAAACAAATGCACGTGACATTTCATTGACTGCACAGATTTTTTCAAAATTGACAGAGCGGTCACGTACGCCTCTTGCCATAGACAATGGGCCTTTTTCTTCACGTGGTAGGCTGACAATGAGCATAGTGGAAAGTGCAAGTGCTTCTATTTTTTCTCGTCCGCTGACAGAAAGAATACGTAACATGGTATCTTGTACCCGATAAGTTTCTGCACCGGACATGAGCATGATTTCTCCTGCGTCCAATGCCAAGTTTAACTATTTGGTATCATCATCCATATTGTAAAACCTCCATTTCTTTTTTATTTCTTTTAACAGTGTATTCTTTTTTGGAAAAAAGTAAAGTACCAATGCAAAAAATGCATATAAAATTATTTTGCTTGCAAAGTATTTTTTTTGTGCGAAAGTATGATTTTTTGGAAATAAGAACAAAGAAATGGTTTACAATGTATTTTTTTTGTACTATAATAAACGAAACTGAATAATAAAAAAAGCTGGGGGTGCTGTAAATAGATTGCAGCTGAGAGGAGTATCCAACCCTTTGAACTTGATGTGGTTAGTACCAACGGAGGGAAGCAATTGACCTGATAAAGAATTTGAAATTCTTTCCTCTTTTGAGGAAAGATTTTTTTTATGCAAAAATAAAGGAGGCAAGGGCAAGATGATGAAGATAACAGAAAGATTATACAAAAGCGTTGCGGATATCTGGCAAGGGTATTTGGAACAGCCATTTGTCAAAGAATTGGGAGAAGGCACATTAGATGCAGAAAAATTCCGTTTTTACATGATACAGGATTATCGCTATTTGTTGCAATATGCAAAAGTGTTTGCAATGGGTGTTGTCAAAACAGAAAATGAAAAATTGATGGAACGTTTTTCTTATATGGTTTATGATGTGTTGAATGGAGAAATGAACGTACATAAAGCGTATATGTCCCGTTTGGGCATTACAGAAGAAGAAATTGCAACAACAAAATCTGCACTGGCAAACCAGTCTTATACTTCTTATATGCTAGATGTAGCGTATAAAGGGGGCAGTTTAGAAATATTGATAGCGGTGTTGGCGTGTGCATGGAGTTATCAAATGATTGGTGAACATCATGCAAAAATAGAAGGTGCTTTGGAACACCCATTTTATGGAGAATGGGTGCAAGGATATGCCAGCAAAGCATATTGTGAAACCACACAAGAAATTATAGATTTGGTAGACGAATTGGGCAAAGATATTACCACAGAACAAGAAGTTGCTTTGACAGAAATATTTGTAAATTGCAGTCGTTATGAACAAGCATTTTGGGATATGGCATATCATATGGAATTCTAAAAGGAGAAAAAAGAAATGTTACAATTTGAAAATGTGTCGTTTCAATACCCACAAGATGATGTGCCTATGATGACAAATGTTTGTTTTCATATAGAAAAAGGGTCATTTGTTTCTGTGATTGGTGCCAGCGGTTGCGGAAAAAGCACATTGTTTCGCTTGATAAATGGTTTGGAACAATTACAAACAGGACAAATCAAAATCGACAACATACCCATACAACAATTAAAACAATATAGTGCGTTTATGCCACAAAAAGATTTGTTGTTTCCGTGGCGTACCATTACACAAAATATTTGTTTGCCAATGGAATTGGCAGGCGTATCCAAAACAGAACAACAAAAACGATGTCAAGAAGTATTGGAACAAGTGGGACTTTTTGATTATGCCAAAAAATATCCAAAAGACCTTTCTGGCGGTATGAAACAGCGTGTTGCATTTGCAAGAACATTGTTAGCAGGAGCAGACCTGCTTTTGTTAGACGAGCCATTTAGTGCTTTGGATTATCTGACAAAAGTAGATATGCAAGAATGGTTGTTGCAGCAATGGGAGCATTATCAAAAAACCATATTGTTTATTACACACGACGTAG
Organism: Anaerotignum sp.; assembly: GCA_020024395.1. Lineage (GTDB taxonomy): Bacteria > Bacillota > Clostridia > Lachnospirales > Anaerotignaceae > Anaerotignum. Next base: position 11,535 of record JAHHTV010000016.1, read on the forward strand.
AAGAAGCGATATTTTTATCCAAACAAATATTTGTGATACAAGATAGACCATTTTCGGAAATGGAATGTGTGGAAATACCACTTTGTTATCCACGTAATCGTGCGGATTTGAAACGGGCAGACATTGTGGAATTGAAAGAAAAGCTGATACAAAAGCTCAGAAAGGGCGTGACAATATGAAAAAACATTTGCCAGCTTTTTTGTTAGCGATTGTATTGCTTTTGGCATGGCAAGGCATTGCGATGCTGATTGATGCGGCGTATATTTTGCCATCTCCTGTGCAAATTGTCGTGCGTCTTTGGGAATTGCGGGAACCATTGTTTTTGGTGCATTTGCCTGCAACCATGCGTGTCACAGGCATTGGGCTTTTGATTTCGATTGTGTTGGGGATAGGGCTTGCCGTATTGATGGATAGCAACGAAAAAATAGAACGGGCGTTGTATCCAGTCATCGTTGCATCACAAACCATACCCACAACAGCCATTGCACCACTTTTTATATTATGGTTTGGCTATACAATATGGAGTAAAGTATTGGTGACCATATTGATTACATTTTTCCCGATTGCCATTACGGTTTTTGATGGTTTCAAAGCCACAAAAAGAGAAATGGAAGAATTGCTTTTGACATATGGTGCTACAAAAAAAGATGTTTTTATTAAACTGAAATTGCCAACAGCATTACCAAACTTTTTTTCTGCAATCAAAATGGCAATTCCAATGAGTGTCATTGGTGCAGCGATTGCGGAATGGTTGGGGGCACAAGAAGGCTTAGGATATTTCAGCAAAAGAATGATGACACAGCTTGATGGTGCAGGTGTATTTGCTCCTATTGTGTTGTTATCTTTTGTAGCAATGCTTGCAGTGGGTATTGTTACGGTTTTAGAAAAAAAATGTATCAAATGGCGAAAGGAGATTTAATCAACATGAAAAAGAAAATATTTGCTTTATTTTTGACAGCAGCTATGGCATTGGGTATGACAGCTTGCGGTAGTAACGAAACAAAACAGCAAGAAAATGATGCGGCACAATTGGAAGATTTTACATTGGTGTTGGACTGGTATCCAAATGCCATACATGGTTTTTTGTATGATGCCATAGAAAAAGGGTATTTTGCAGAAGAAGGATTGAACTTGGTGATACAATTTCCTTCCAATCCCAATGATGGCATTTCTTTGCCTGCGGCAAAAAAAGCAGATGCAGGTATGTATTATCTGCAAGATGCCATATTGACAGCAACAGAAGAAAATGTACCAGTTGTTTCCATAGGGGCAATCGTACAAGAGCCTTTGAATGTTGTCATTGCATTGGAAGAAAGTGGTATCAAAGAGCCAAAAGATTTGGTAGGCAAAAAAATCGGTTATGGTGGTACAGTATTGGCAGAGGCACAACTGAACGCAATATTGGAAGAAGCGGGGTTGACAACAGACGATTGCGAGTTTATTGATGTCGGTTTTGATTTGATGTCTGCATTGACAACAGGACAGGTAGACGCAACCACTGGTAATATGGTCAACCATGAAGCACCACAGATGGAAGAACAAGGTTTTGCAGTAAACTATTTCTATCCAACACAATATGGTGTGCCATCTATGTATGAAATGATATTTTTAGCAAATAAAGATGCAGTTGCACAAAATCCTGAAAAATATCAAAAGTTTTTGAGAGCGTGTCAAAAAGGTTTTGCAGATATGAAACAAAATCCTGATGAAGTATTGCAAATATTGTTTGATAACCAAAATGAGGCAAATTTCCCATTGTCTGAAAATGTAGAACGCAAAAGCATGGAAATGTTGTTGCCTGTTATGGAAACAGAAAATGGAAAATTCTTACATCAAGAAGTGAGTGTATGGCAAGAAAATGCAGATTGGTTATATGAAAAAGGCGTATTGTCTGAAAAAACAGATGTTTCCGATATGGTTGTAAATGTTTTGGAAACAGAATAAATGAAATGAAAAAACCAATGGATGTATCGAAATTTTGGTATTTCCATTGGTTTTTATTTTTTTGTGGAAAATTGCGATTGTGATACATTGAAAATATGGTTGTGTATACGGTATAATCGGAACAGAACAGCAATGGGAGGTTTTGATATATGCGTGCTTTGATTACAGGGGCAACAGGTGGTATAGGACAGGCGTTTGCAATGTTATTGGCAAAACAAGGTGTTGCATTGATTTTGACAGGCAGAAATACAGAAAAACTCAAACAAATGCAAATGCATTTGCATACAGATGTGCAAATCATATCTGCGGATTTATCAAATATTGCAGAATGTTATGGCTTATATGAAACATTAAAAAATGAAAATATTGATATTGTCATAAACAATGCAGGTGTTGGCGTTGTGGGTATGTTCTGGGAAACAGATGGTAAAAAAGAATTGGATATGCTGGCTTTGAATGTGCAAGCTGTACATATACTTACCAAATTGTTTTTGCAAGATTTTCGCAAAAGAAATTATGGGTATATCTTAAATGTGGCATCTTCGGCAGGATTTACGGCAGGGCCTTGTATGGCTGCTTATTATGCAGGGAAAAGCTATGTGTTGCGGTTGACACAAGCCATTGCTGAAGAATTGCGACAAGAAAAAAGTCGTGTGCGGGTTTCTGTGCTTTGTGCAGGCCCTGTGGATACGGATTTTAACCGCAATGCAGCGGCGGTTTCTGCTGTCAAAGGCATATCGCCCAAAAAAGCTGCAAAAGAGGGATTAAAGGGTTTATTTGGCGGTAAAACGGTGATATTACCAGATAGAACAACAAAATTGGTATATATCATGCAAAAATATCTGCCTATGCATATTGTGACCACTTGTAACTATCATATTCAAAAACGAAAAAGAGGTTGACCATATGGATTGGAAAAAAATACCCAAAAGAAAATGGCAAAAGTTGATTTATTTTACTGTTTTCGGATACTTTGAAAATAATATTGGCAGAACAGCCGCCGCAATGACGTATTATTTGTTGTTTGCGATATTTCCGTTTTTAATATTTGTCACTTCATTGTTGGGGCTTTTGGATTTGCCTATGCTGACATTGGAAGGACAAATTACAAAATTTTTGCCAGCTGATGTTGTGGGATTGCTAAATCTCATCATCACACATATTACAGAAAACAGCAATAATGCATTGTTGACATTTGGTTTGGTATTTACGGTGTGGTTTCCGTTACGTGCGGTTTCCAATTTGATGAAAGCAGTCAATGATATTTATGAAGGTGGTATCAATGGCGTGCATTATTTGCGTACAGGGATTATTACTATTTTGATGATTGTGTTGATACCAGTGCTTGTGATATTGCTGCTTTTGGGGGAAAGATTATTGCATTTTGTTTCTGAATATGTGCCATTGGCACCAGATTTTATTGATGGTTTTACAAAAATGCGTTTTTTCCCTATGGCAATGGCATTGCTTTTTGTGTTGTCTGCCATTTATTATCTTTCTCCTGCACAAAAGCAGCCACCACGGTATGTATTGCCAGGGGCGTTGATGGCAGTTGTGATATGGATATTGTTCTCATTCATATTTTCTATTTATGTGAACCAAGTAGGGCGATATTCTGTGATATATGGTTCAATTGGTGTTATCATTGCGTTATTGGTTTGGCTGAATTTCAGCATGATGACTATGCTAATGGGTGCTGTATTTAATGTGGCAATCAAAAAAACATTTCAAAAAGAAACAGAAAAAAATCTCCTATCTACATAAAAAGATAGGAGATTTTTGATATTTTATATGGATTTGATAATTATTTCAAAATATAAACCATAACATTTCTAACGCCCCAAGAATAGGC
>JAHHTV010000160.1 GCA_020024395.1 Anaerotignum sp.
AATTGCATATCATAAATTTGAACGGTGTCGCCTTCTTCGATACCTTTTTGTTCCAAAGCCTCAATAATGCCTTTTTCTTTCAAATATCTCTGGAAGAATGCAAAACCTTTTTCTGTGTCAATGTTTGTATAACCAATCATTTTTTCGACACCAACACCACGCACCACATATATATCATCTTCTATATCAATGGTAAATGGTTCTTTATCCACAGCCACTTCGTCATATTCTTCATATTCTTCTTCAAATACAATATCTTCTGGATAATTGCGTAAAATTTCGCCTACTTTTGTCAAAAGCTCGTCCAAACCCTTATTGGTTGCCGCAGAAATGGGAAATACGGTAAAACCTTCTTTTTCATACACTTCTTTCAGTCTTGCCACATTTTCTTCGGCACCTGGAATATCTGTTTTATTTGCCGCAATCACTTGTGGACGTTTCATCAATTCTTTATTATATGTTTCCAACTCCTGATTGATTTTGCGTACATTTTCCACAGGGTCATCACCCTCAACACCTGCCGCATCTACCACATGGATAAATACTTTTGTTCTTTCCACATGGCGCAAAAATGCGTGTCCCAGACCAACACCCTCGCTAGCACCTTCCACCAAACCTGGAATATCTGCCAAAACAAAGCTATCACCAAATTTTCCTTCTACCACACCCAAATTCGGTGCCAATGTGGTAAAGTGATAATTTGCAATTTTGGGATTTGCATTTGTTACCATAGATAACAATGTGGATTTTCCCACATTTGGGAAACCAATCAAGCCCACATCTGCAATCAATTTCAATTCCAATATGACATCATATTCTTTTGCCACTCTGCCTTGTTCTGCATAACGAGGTGCTTGTCTTGTAGGTGTTGCAAAATGCTGATTGCCTTTGCCGCCCTTACCACCTTGAATCAGGATTTTTTCTTCGCCATGTTTTGTAATATCTGCCATGACTTTATTACTTTCTGCTTCACGAATGACCGTACCCACAGGCACTTTGATATAAATGCTTTCGCCATCTTTCCCAAAACAATTTCGTTTTCCGCCATTTTCGCCGTTTTGTGCTTTGAACATTCTTTTGTAACGAAAATCCATCAATGTACCCATACTTTCGTCACCAACAAATATTACATCGCCGCCTCTGCCGCCGTCGCCACCATCAGGGCCACCATGGGTAATATATTTTGCACGATAAAAAGAAACCATGCCGTTGCCGCCATTGCCACCTTTTACATGAATTTTAACTCTATCTACAAACATTGTATCACCTCAAATCCTTTCTTTGTGTTCTTTTTCGTCAGAAGCAAAAAAGATTTGCTTTTCACGAAAAAGGCTTCAAATGTTACCATTTGAAGCCTCCAAAGTCTTATTCAGCAATTTCAACAGGATATACGGAAACCTGTTTTTTGTTTCTGCCTTTTCTTTCATATTTTACACGACCGTCAACCAAAGCAAACAATGTGTCATTGCCGCCTTTGCCTACGTTGTTACCAGGGTGAATTTTTGTACCACGCTGTGTGTATAAAATATTGCCTGCCAGTACAAACTGACCGTCTGCACGTTTTGCACCCAATCTTTTTGCATTGGAGTCACGACCGTTCTTTGTGGAACCGCCGCCTTTATGGTGTGCGAAGAACTGAAGGTTTAATCTGAACATATTTACACCTCCTCAATATTCAAAGTCATATATTCGTTATATTCCGTTTCAATGCCAGACAAGCCTAGTTTCAATGTTTCCAATAAAAGCTGTACCTGCTTGTCCTCCATCCCCTCCAATGGGAATGTCACTTTCAAATATCCGCCTTTTTTTTCATCGGCTTTTGCCCGAAAGGGAACATCTGTGAATGCTTCAATCGCATTTACTGTGTTCAATGCCAATACCGTTACTGCTGCACAAACGATGTCCTCGCCCGTAGGTGCATAACCAGCATGACCGGATATTTCAAATGCACAAATTTTGTTTTCCTTTTGATAAATCGTTGCGTTTATCATAATTAGATGGATTTAATCTGTAATTTTGTAAAAGGTTGTCTGTGACCGTTTTTCTTGTGGAAACCTTTTTTAGGTTTGTATTTGTAAACCACAACTTTTTTTGCTTTACCGTCACCGATTACAGATGCTGTAACAGCTGCACCATCAATGTAAGGTGCACCAACTTTTACATCGCCATCTTTAGCCAGTACCAGAACTTTATCAAATTTATATTCTTGACCTGCTTCCACACCCAGTTTTTCTACTGTGATGATATCGCCTTCTGCTACTTTGTACTGTTTTCCACCAGTTTCAATAATTGCGTACATGAAAACACCTCCTCGCAATTTACTCGCTGGATACGGTAATCAAAGCCATTCTTTGATTTTACAAAACCCCTCCATGCGGCTGACATACTCCATTATACTATCACAGGTATTTGTGTCTGTCAACAGCTTTCTTCTAATTTTTTGCCTTCTTTTGCAGCCGCATAGCGTTTTGGGTCGTCCAACTTTTCAAACACTGTCAGCAATGCAGAAAGCCCTTGTTTTGTCATACATTTTTCGCCGTTTCTGTTTTTTTCATAAGCCAATGATAATGTATCTGCGGCTCTTTCCAAACTGTTGTTTGTTGCATACAATCTGCCAACTTTATCACATAATTTTGCATATGCCAATGTATCTCTACCTTGTTTGCTTCCCAATAATAACACTCTTGCAAGCAATGTATCTGCCTGTTTTTGATTACCATATGCAATATGACATTCTGCTGTTTTTAACAAAATCTGAGAAAATGTTTCATCCTCACCATAATATGCTTGATACAGCAATGCCCATTCGCTGTATTGTTCCACCGCTTCTTCATATCGTTTTTTCTCTGCCAATAACTTTGCTGTTTTTTCCAACAATTTGATATAAAATGTATCTTTGTAAAATGCTTGTTTTTGATACAATGTCACTGCTGGCATATACATTTGCAATGCTTTTTCTTTATTTTGCAATGCTTGCCAACAATCCCCCATACCATCTAATATTTGCACATACAATATAGAAGTTGGTGATTGATATTCTTCCAAATAATTTTTTCCATGATTATATTGCTGTAATGCTGCCTGCATATCGCCTTCTAATGTAAAACATTTTCCATTACGATAACAACACTGTGCATACACCATATCTTCTGCATTTTCTTCTAATATTTGATACCATTTTTGTGCTTCTTTCTGTTTTTTGCGTTGCGCATACATTTCGCCAATGATATCTGGTAATTGCACAGAAATTTCATCTTGCCATACATTTTGTTCTTTTTGCTGATACCAAATTTTCTCCAAACATTTGATATTTTTTCTCATATTTTGTGCTTTTGTTTGTGATTGTTTGGTCTGCCAAACCACAACACCTGTTTCTAAAGCATCTGCATATTGTTTTTGATATTGTGCAAACACTTCACTTTTTTCCATATTGGTACGCTGCCACTTTTCTTCTGCTTCTTTGCGGTAAGCCTCTGCCTTCTTTTTGTTTCCATCAGCCAATTTGCAAACTGCTACTTTCATCAAAGTTTCTGCTGCTATACACATTTCTTCTGCTGTTTCTTCAAAATTGGCATCATTTTGTGTCAGATAATATTCTGCTGCTTCTGTAAAATCATTTTGTTTGATTGCCACATCAGCCAACAGCTCCAATGTATACAAATATTGTGGATTATCTTCATCCAACAATTCTTTTTGCAATTCTGCTGCTTTTTGCAAATATGTTTTTGCTTTGACATATTTTTTCTGTTCCAAATAAATATTTGCTGTCTGTACCAAAACTTTTGCATATTTGGGGTGTTTTTCATGATACCATTCTTTTATGGCTTGTTGCATTTC
>JAHHTV010000161.1 GCA_020024395.1 Anaerotignum sp.
GTTTGTATATGGTGCAAATAAAAAAGCATTGTGTTTCACGTGAAACAAATCGCAAAAACTGCGAAATATATCTGATAGTAGACAATTTATTTTTGTGTTATAATGAAAAAAAAGGGAGATGAGAGTCAATGAATGGTGAAATGTATCAAATTTGTTGTATTGTTGCAGCAACAAAAAAAGCATTATCAGAAAATACAATGATACAAGAAATACCCTTACTATATGTACAAAACATTTCATTTGCATTTTTGCCAGAAAAACATTGTATAGGAAAAAATCCATATCAAGCAAATAGTATTGCAGATTGGTTTACACATTGCAAAAACAAGCATTTGAAAGATATCAAATTTATTTGCCCTGTGACAGTAGAACATCGAGAATATTTGGGTTTTGCAAATGCTACAAAAAGTGCAATACTTTGTTTTTATCCCGATGATGTTGTGACTTTTTTTACAGCCGTTTGGGAATTTGACCAAGTGCAAAAAGCATGGAATGTTTTTTACACAGAACAAGTATGGGAAAATCCGCCAAAAGAAAAGCCGCATTTTGAAAACAATAGCAAAGAATTGCAATCTGTTTTGGAACAAATCAGAGATTTTGCCACACAAATAGAATGTCATTATTTTGCAAATGTTTTTGACAAAGCATATCATATGCTTTCTACATCAAAGTATGAACCAATCAACCAAATCAATCCGCCTGCCATACCGACAGCATATTTACCCATTTATGGTGCAGCAGCGATGGCGTATGTATTTGGGGCAATGGGTTCTTGGAATGATGAACCGCCTTATATGGCACATCAAAAAGGGCTTGATGATGTATATGAAACGTTGTCAAATGCATTATTAAAAAATATTCGTTTGGCATTGCTATATGTCATCAATGAATGGTAATGGTGTAACAAAAATCACCATAATGATTTTTATTATGGTGATTTTTATGTTTGTATATGGAAATTTTTATTGTTCCGTCTTTTTTCTGTTACCAGGTAATTTCTGAATCATTTTTTTTGTTTCATGTGAAACACTGCGTTTTTTTGTAGGTGTATGATATTTTCCAAATATCGGATAGGCTTGTGGCAATACAGTTACCGTAAAAGGCATTTTAGGCCCTAATTCACCATCAATGGTTGTTTCCATAATTTGAAAATTTTCATCCAAACATTCTACATGAAACATATTATTTTTGAGATACAATATATTTTTGTCATCTTTAAGATGTTCCCCTGTCAACAATTTCAAAAACATTGTGGGAATTTCCAATATGGATTTTGCTCTCACACCAATAAATTCAAATTCCCCATCTGTAATGGAGGCATCAGGGGAAAGCTTTGTAAAACTCCCTGTACCTGCACTATTCATAATCATATACAAATACAAATTATCTTCAAAAACTGTATCACCTGCAGTAATGCGAAATGGTACTTTGTGCAAATTGGGGATTTGCTCCATACCTTTCAGATAATATGATAAATTTCCCAATGCATTTTTGACATCTTTGTCAACGGTCTGCGAAACATTTGTAAACATACCACCAGCACAAACATTGATAAAATACAAATCATCATTTACTTTTCCGATATCTATCCATTTTGGCTCTGTTTCTACCATGACTGTACAAGCATCCTCCACATCACCTGTTTTCAGTCCCAAAAATGTTGCAAAATCGTTTGCAGTACCTGAAGGAATAATGCCTAGCGGAATTTTTAAGTCTCTTTTCATCAGTGCGTTTAACACAATATTGACAGTGCCATCACCACCTGAGGCAATGACAATATCATAATCTTTGTCCATTTGTGCAATATGTGTAGCAATGTCACCCATATGTGTAGAACGAAAAGGGTGTACCTCATAACCGTTTTCTTGAAATACACGAATACAAATATCTAAATCAAATTTGAAGCTTTTGTTGCCCGAAAAGGGATTATAAAACAATTTCACCTTTTTCATTAGCATACTTCCTTTCTTTGTTACATTTGTTCTGGTGCATCAATACCCAAAAGTGCTAAACCAGTTGCCAGTACGGTTTTCACTGCCACAACCACAGAAAGTCTTGCTTGTTTGAGTGCTTCGTCATCTACCAATATACGGTTGTCATGATAAAATTTGTTGAATGCTTGTGCGATGGCAACCAAATGTCTTGTCAACAAATAGGGCTCTAATTTTGCTGCTGCATCTTTCAACTTGTCAGGGAATGCTTCTAATAATTTGCAAACCTGCATAGATGTTTCATCATCTAATTTGCTGTAATCAATTTGTTCCGTGTGAAATGCAGGGATATTTTTTAATATGCTGCAAGCTCTTGCATGGGCATATTGTACATAAGGCCCTGTTTCACCATCGAAGTTCAACATTCTATCCCAAGAGAATACCACATCTTTGATACGATTGTTGTACAAATCATTGAATATCACAGCACCAATGCCCACTTTTTTTGCAACTTCTTCTTTGTCCTCCAAATTGGGGTTTTTTTCTGCAATAATTTTCTTTGTTTCTGCGATTGCTTGTTGCAACAATTCTTCCATCAATACAACATTTCCCTGACGGGTAGAAAGTTTGCCGCTTTCCAAGCTCACCAATCCAAAAGGTACATGAATTAAATTTTTGTACCAATCATATCCCATTTTGTGTATCACTTCAAACCATTGTGCAAAGTGTAAATTCTGGTCTAATGCCGTAATATAGATACATTTTTCAAAGTCATATGTTTTTTTGCGATATAATGCAGCAGTGATATCTCTGGTTGCGTACAATGTGCCACCATCAGTACGGATAATCAAACAAGGTGGCATATTGGCATCTTCCAAATCCACAATCATTGCCCCATCGCTTTCTTTGAGCAATCCTTTTTGTTTCAATTCTTCCACAACAGGTGCCATTTTGTCATTGTAAAAACTTTCGCCCGTGTAAGCGTCAAATTTGACACCCAACATATCATAAACACGTTCAAATTCTTTTATGCTGATGTCATAGAACCATTTCCACAAACGCAATGCTTCTTCGTCACCATCTTGCATTTTCACGAACCATAATCTTGCTTCGTCTTCCATTTCGGGTGCTTGTTTTGCTTCGTCATGGAATTTGACATAAATACGCATCAATTCTTGTATGCCGTTTGTTTCCACAGCTTCTACACTGCCCCATTTTTTATATGCAACAATCAGCTTGCCAAATTGTGTACCCCAGTCACCCAAATGGTTGACACCAACACAACGATACCCCAAAGCCTGATGGATTTGATATAAAGCATTCCCAATCACTGTAGAACGCAAATGTCCCACATGAAATGGTTTTGCAATGTTGGGAGAAGAATAATCAATGACAATGGTTTTTCCATTGCCCATATCACTTTTGCCGTAATTTGCACCTTGTTGCAAAACATTTTCCAATACTTTTTTTGTATAAAAACTTTGGTCTAAAAAGAAATTGATGTATGCACCCACAATATTGATTTTTGAAATAAAATCGGGTTTTTCTATTTTTTCACCGATTTCTTGTGCAATCATAGGGGGGGCTTTACGCAATACTTTTGCCAGTTTGAAACAAGGGTATGCATAATCGCCCATATCTGCATTTGCGGGAGTTTCGATTGCTGCTGCAATTTCTTCTGCCGCAACGCCACAAGCCGCTGACAGATGTTTTGCAATTTCCATTTTCATATCCATATTTGTTTTCCTCCGTTTGTATTTCTTGCTTTTGCAGCTGTAGTTTGCCACATAATTTACTTTTTAATGTACCACAAAAACGGCAGAAAATCAAGAAAACCATTGTTTTGTGTCATTGAGGTTTGTGCTTTGGTATGATATACTATATGCAAATAGTATATAC
>JAHHTV010000162.1 GCA_020024395.1 Anaerotignum sp.
GAAAAAAGGAGGCACATTTCCATGCAGAAAAGTTTATTATCAAAAGAAGATATTGCAGTATTAAAATCCTATTGTGAAGAAAATAGTGGTTATTTTTATGCAATGTTGGAATATTTGGAAGATTTTATTGAAAATGGTGTAGCAGAAAAGTTGTTTACCAGAAAAAGAGCAAAACATGATTTGGAAATTGCATTATGGGTATCTTATGCATGTGGAAATATTGATGATTATGAGCATTATTATAAAAGTATGACTTGGTTGCAAAACGTAGAAGATTTGGCAGCAGGATGTGGTGTGTTTTATTATCGCTATGCGGTGGCATTGACATATTGTGGAAAATTGCAAAAGGCAAAACAATATGCGGAAAAAGGTGTTTTGGAAGAACCAAATTATCCGTGGGGTTGGTTGCATTTGGCAAATTTACGCAGCCATTTTGGCGATAAAAAAGGTGCTTTGGAGGCAAATGAAAAAGGTTTGGCTTTGTTGCCTGATAACTATGAGTTTACCAGACAAAGAGAAGAAATACAAAAAGGATATACAATAGAACAACTGGAAAATCATTATATTGCAGAGGAAACAGACAAAGCATTGCAAATGGGAGAAGTGAGTGAACAAGAAAGTCGCTCCAAACTGGAAGCCATTGCAGGGATTGTTTGTGATGAAGATAATTTGCAGGCAATCAAAGAGGTGTTGCAAGTAGAAGATTGGCAACAAGATATGCCATATTGTTTGTTTACATTTGTTTCTAAAAAGCAAAAATATAAAGGGGTATTTCGTATGAATGCTGCGGCAGTTTCGAAAATAAATTTGCATTGGTTGAAACAAAACATCGAAACGTTGTCAGAAACCATTGAAAAAGAAAAAAAGCGTATGGGTAGACGAGAAGGTGTGGATGGGAAAGCATTGGTTGTTTCAGAAGTGATATTTGAAAGAGATTATTCCATACATTTACAATTTGCATACACAGAAAAAGCAGTTGTACCGTGGGTTTGTGCATGAGAGGAGCTGTTTGATGCAAGTGTGGAAAGATATGATGCAGCAATATGGAAAAAATGCTATAAATTGCAAAATTGGTGGGCAAATCAAAGAACAGATGGGACAAACACGTTTTGGTGGACACCCAGATGTGCCAAAAGATTTTATTTGGCCAACATATGAAACAGAAACATTTTTTGATAAAACAATGAAAAAAAGACCATTATCATTTTTGGCACAGTTTCGCTGTGCGGATTTGGTGCAATATGATACCGCATCGCTTTTACCAAAAACAGGTATATTATCTTTTTTTTATGAAACATTATCTATGGAATGGGGATATGCTCCAAACGAAAAAGGCTGTTCTTGTGTGTATTGGTTTTCAGAACAGGATTTAGAACAAGCACAATTTCCAAAAGATTTGGAACAATGTTGTCAATTTCCTGCATTGGCAATACAATTTGAGAATGAAATCAATTTCCCAGTAATAGAAGATTTATATTTGAAAACAGATATGCAATATATAAGTTGGGACGAATATGTGTTGTATTGTGAAAAGATGGGAAATGTAAGCCAAAATCAAAATCAAGTGTCAAAATTATTGGGTTGGGCAGATGTGATACAAAATAATATGACAACAGCGTGTACATTGGTCACAAAAGGGTATGATGTGGGTTGTGGTTACAAAGATATTCCAAAAGCAGAAATACAAAAAGCAAACGAAACATCATTAGACCAATGGCAGTTGTTATTCCAACTAGATACAGTTACAGATGATGCATTTGAACTGATGTTTGGAGATTGTGGCAGAATATATTACTATATCAAAACAGAAGATTTGAAACAAAAGCGATTTGAAAATCATTGGTTGATATTACAATGTTATTGAATAGAAAGGGGTACTTTGTATGGAGGAACAAGATTTTGTTGTGGACTTGAAAGATTTTTTGGAAGAACTGGCAGAAGATGCATTGGTTCCAGCTGGGCAGGAAGAAATACAAAGTTTGCCTGTTGCATTGCAAGAATTGTATGCTTTGGGAGATGGAATTGATTTACCTTTTGGGTATGTATATACCATTGCACAAATACAAGAAGCTTCAAAAACAGCACCATTTTTCCCAGATTGGTTGGTATTTGGACAAGACCCTTATGGTGTGTTTTGGGTATGCAAAAAACAACCTGATGCACAAGGACTTTCTTTTACCACTTGGGACCATGATTTTGAAGAAGAAATTGATGACCCTATATTTGCTGATGTTTTGTCATTGTTGGACGATTTGGAAAATGATTATTTAGATTTTATGGAAACACAGTCACATGATTTGGAAAATGAGGATATAGAAAACGAATAAATATAAAATATCTCTAAGGCTATGGCTTTGGGGATATTTTTTGCAAAAGAAAAGGAGAATATTATGGATTTGCAACAAAAATTGATGGATTATGCACAAAATGGGCGTTATCCATTTCATATGCCAGGGCATAAACGAAATATGGATTTGTTGGGTGATGGATTTCCATATGATATGGATATTACAGAAATTGATGGTTTTGATAATTTGCATCATGCACAAGGTATTTTGAAACAATGTATGGAAAAAGCGGCAACATTGTGGAAAAGTAAGGCATCGTTTTTACTCATCAATGGCAGTAGTGGTGGTTTGTTGGCAGCCATTCGCAGTATGACAAAAAGAGGTGATGGCGTGTTGATGGCAAGGAATTGTCATCGTGCTGTATATCATGGTGTAGAATTGTGTGGGCTTTGTCCAAGATATTTGGTTGTACCTATTTTGGAAGATTGGCAAATACATGGCAGTATTACCCCCGCACAAGTGGCAGAAGCGTTAGAAGATATGCAAAATTGCAAATTGGTTATCATCACAAGCCCGACATATGAGGGGGTAGTGAGCGATATTGCAGGCATTGCTGATGTGGTACACAAAAAAGGGGCTTTGCTTTTGGTAGATGAAGCACATGGAGCACATTTTGGATTTTCTACGGGTTTTCCAGATACAGCGGTACATTTGGGGGCAGATATTGTGGTACAAAGCCTACACAAAACATTGCCTTGTCCAACACAAACTGCGATATTGCATATTTGTTCGGAAAATGTGTGTGTGTCAGAAGTGAAACGACAGCTGTCTGTTTTTCAAACAAGTAGCCCTTCTTATGTATTGTTATCAGCAATCGACCATTGTATGACCATACTGCAAACACAAAAAGAAATGTTGTTTTCGGCATATGAAAAACGGTTAAAAAGATTTTACGAAGAAATAAAAGTGTTGCAAATATTACAGGTGTATCAACCACAAAATGATGTGTTTGATTTTGACAAAAGCAAATTGATATTGCACACAAAAAAAAGTACATGGTCTGGTGTGGAGCTTTCCAGAAGATTAAGAAAGATATATCAGTTGGAAATGGAAATGCAGCAGCCTTTTTATGCATTGGCAATGACAAGTGTTTGTGATACAGATGCGGGATTAGAGAGATTACAAAATGCATTGATTGCATTAGATAAACAAGCAATGATATCAAAAGAAGAAAAAACACCAATGATTTTTTTGCAGTTGCCAGAAGTATATTGTTCCGTAGAAGAAGCGTTGCAAACAGAGCAAAAAGAAGTCCCATTATGGGAAAGTGCTGGATACGTTTGTGCGGATTATGTTTGGATATATCCACCTGGTGTGCCGTTTGTGGTTGCGGGAGAATGGATTTCACAAGAGTTGGTGCAAAGATTTACACAACTGCAAAAACAACAATTAGAAATAGAATGTGCTTATGGAACAGATGGTTGTATCATGGTTTTGGATACGAAACGGAAAAAACATTGAAAAAATGCGAAAA